>NZ_NQYT01000099.1:0-20653 GCF_009192935.1 Xanthomonas sp. LMG 12461 | reverse complement strand
CAGCGGCGGCAGTGCCAGCACCAGCATGGGCGAGACCAGGAACGCCGCGGCCAGGCTCACCGCCGCGGTGATCGCCGCCACCAGCAGTTGCAGCAGCGCGCTGAAGCCCTGCACCACGATCTCGACGTTGTAGGTGAGCAGGTTGGCGATTTCCGCCGAGCTGGCATCGGCCAGGGCCGGCAGCGGCGCCTGCAGCAGGCGCGCATGCACCTGCCGGCGCAGGTCCAGCGCGTGGCGGCTGGCCAGGTCCGCGGCCAGTCGTGTGCCCCACCAACGCAGCAGGGCGAAGCCGCTGCTGGCGGCAACGAACAGCAGGGTCTGCGCGAGGAAGCCGGTCGGCAACGGCAAGGCGTGGCCGGCCAGGGTCAGCACATGGCCGGGTTGCACCAGCGGCACCAGCGCGACCGCCGCCAGCGCGCCGGCCAGCGCGCCGAGCAGCGACAGCAGCACGTACCCGGCAATGCGCAGGCGTTCGCCGCGGCCGAGCACGGCGACGAAGGCGCGCAGCAAGTGCGATGCCGGTTGCGGGCGTGTGCTCATCGGTGGGTGTCCTTGGGGCGGACCATCGACGCGGTGCGCCATCCGCACTCCCCTGCGTCGGCGATGCGCGTCGCCGGCACCGTCACGTCTTGCACGAGATCAGGCCAACAGTGTCTGCACCGCATCGACCGAGGCCTCCGGATGCGTGCCGCGCTGCAGTTCGTACACGCCGAGCCGCTGCAACTGGCGCGCGAACAACGGCCAGTGCGGCTGGCCCGCGGCGTAGGGCTGGTCCGCGGCCAGCCGTGCCGCCACGTCCGCGTCGGGCATCGGCTGCAGCAGCCGCTGCGGATCGGCGGCCATGGTGGACGAGACGAACACGGCCGCGGCCAGCCGCAACGGTGCCTGTGCCAGGCGCCCCTCGCCCTGGCGGATGTCCACCTCGTGCTTCAGCGCGCCGCTGCGGCGGCGGATCATCGGCGCCGCGGCGATCCAGGCGCGGGTCTGCGGATCGAGCAGGTGCAACAGTTCCGGCCGCAGATGCAGGAAGTTGCCGATGCCGGTGGCGAGCAGGTAGTGCGGGGCGACGAACAGCGCGTCCTCGGCAAGGAACTCCAGCCCACGCAGCAGGCTGTGCAGCGCCAGGGTCGACTTGCCGGCGCCGCTGCCCCCAAGCAGCAGCACGCCGCGGCCGTCGCGGCCGACGCAGGCGCCATGCAGCGGCACCAGGCGCATGCCGTGCGCGGCAAGCACGAACACGGCGAACTCGATCAGTTCGTAACGCACGTGGTAGGCGTGCGCGAGCATGTCCTCGGACACCACCACCAGCGCCCTGCGCTGCTCGGGCACCAGCACGACGTAGTTGTGCGCATCGATCACGCCACTCAGGACGCCGGCGCCGGAATGGGTCTGCACCGGCGGCGGCTCCATTGCCAGCGCGTAGGGCGCGTCGCCGCGGTCCACCAGAGTCAGTTCGATGCGGAACGCGGCGCTCTCCGGCAGGCGATGCGCCGGCACCGCGCCGAATGCCGCTTCCACCAAGGCCAGCAGCGCCGGACTGTTGCTCTCGAAGTGGAAGCGTCCACCCAGCAGCTGCTTGCTGAGGGTGTGGGGGCGCCGCAGCTGGGTGTGGAACGGATCGCAGGCACCGCTCGCTGCGACGACTGGCGTGGCGTGGTCGCTTGTTGCCACGTCCAGAACACGCACGGTCGATCGCTGCATCGGAGAAGAGTCGCTTGGGTGGATGCAGCGTGGGTGCGCCTGCCGCGGCCAAAGGTTGCGTGGGGTCATGTCGGTGTTTCGCGCAACCAAACGGCGCAGCCACGGCACCTACCGCCACGGCCACCTGCGCGCGGCCATCGCTGCATGCGCCCCTCCCCCACGGCGCCGAACGAGACCTTTCGCCGATGCTCAAGATCCAGGTCAGCCACTCCTACTTCCTGCGCTACGACCCCAAGCAATGGGAACGCGGCAAGCCGTACCCGCCGCTGGCCACGCTGCAGGTGGCGGCACTGCTGCGTCAGCACGGACACCAGGTGACGCTGTTCGACGCGATGCTGGCCGAGGGCGTGGAGGACTACGACCACGCCGTCCGCACGCAGCGGCCGGACCTGGTGGTGTTCTACGAGGACAACTTCAACTTCCTCACCAAGATGTGCCTGAGCCGGATGCGCGAGGCCGCGTGCCGGATGATCGCCGAGGCGCGCGCCGGCGGCAGCCGGGTACTCGTCGCCGGCTCCGACGCCTCTGACCATCCGGAGGCGTTCCTTGCGGCCGGTGCCGACGCGGTGCTGATCGGCGAAGGCATCGCGGCCTTGCTGGACCTGGTGGCGCGCCTGCAGGCGGAACCGGACATCGACCCGGCGCGCTGGGTGGCCGGCCTCGCCGAGGTGGCCAGCGCGGTGCTGCCGCAACTCAAGCGCGCGCAGATCGGCGCGCGGCCGCCGGATCCGCGGCTGTCGGTGACGGCGGCCTGGGACCTGCTGGATATCCCGCGCTACCGCGCGTTCTGGCAGCAGCGACACGGCCATTTCAGTCTGAACATGGCCGCCTCGCGCGGCTGCCCGTTCCGCTGCAACTGGTGCGCCAAGCCGATCTGGGGCAATCACTACAAGCGCCGCGAGGCGCAGGACGTGGCCGCGGAGATGACGCAGCTCAAGCGCAGCTTCGCGCCCGACCATGTGTGGATGGCCGACGACATCTTCGGCTTCCACGTGGACTGGGTGGAGGACTTCGCCGATGCGCTGGCCGCCGCCGACGGCGCGGTGCCCTTCACCATCCAGACCCGTGCCGACCTGTGCAGCGAGCGCATGACCGCCGCCCTGGCGCGGGCCGGCTGCCGCGAGGCCTGGATCGGCGCGGAGAGCGGAAGCCAGCGCATCCTCGACAAGATGACCAAGGGCACCGACGTGGACGGCGTGATCGCCGCGCGCCAGCGGCTGGGCGCGCAGGGCATCCGCGTCGGCTTCTTCCTGCAGCTGGGCTACCTGGACGAGCAACTCGACGACATCCTCGCCACGCGCCGGCTGGTGGCGCAGGCGCGCCCGGACGACATCGGCGTCAGCGTGTCCTATCCCCTGCCCGGCACCGTGTTCTACCAACAGGTCAAGGACCAGCTCGGGCGCAAGACCCATTGGCAGGACAGCGACGACCTGGCGATGATGTTCCGTGGCGCCTACGACTCGGCGTTCTACCGCCAGGTACGCGATCTGCTGCACCGGCAGGTGGACCTGCAATGCCGCGAGGATGCGCGCCCGGCGCCGACGCACGCGCAGGACTGGGCGGCGCTGGACGCCGACTGGGCAGCGCTGATCGCGCGCGAAGCCGAGCATCGGACCGATGCGCCGCCAGCGCCGGCGGCCAAGGCGGTCGCCGCCGGCGGCAGCCGCCGCATCCCGCTGGTGCAGCGCTCATGAGCGACCTGGCGACGCCCTCGTCTCCGACCGTGGCGGCCGACCTGCCGACAGCGGCAGCCGCGGCGACGCCGGCACACCTGCCGCTGCGGCGCATCGGCCGTGGCCTGCGCCTGGCCACCGAAACCCTGGCGCATGAGCTGGCACGCCCCGGTGCGCCGATGCCGGACTGGAGCGGCCTGCACTGGCAACTGGCCGCAGCGGCGGCGGTCGCGCACGGCGTGGCGCCACTGCTGAGCCAGCGCTCGCAATGGCCGGACCGGCCGTGGCGCGCGTTCCTGGAGGGGCAACGCGAGCACGTGGCGCAGCGCTACCAACGCATCGCCACGTTGCTGCAGCGAATCGACGCCCTGGCGCAGACCGCCGGCCTGGCGATCGTGCCGCTGAAAGGCGCGGCGCTGCATGGGCAAGGCCTGTATCGGCCGGGCGACCGGCCGATGGCCGACATCGACCTGCTGGTGCGCCCCGAGGACGCCGAGCGTGCCGCGACTTTGCTCGCCGCGCTGGGCTACGTGGCCGAGTTCGCGCAGTGGAAGCACCAGACCTTCCGTCCGGCGCAGGCGCAGGCGGTGGGTGGCCTGGGCGAGCACCGCGACACGCCGATCAACATCGAACTGCACGTGCGCATCCAGGAACGCCTGCCGCTGCGCACGGTCGACCTCGGCACGCAACTCCTGCCGCGCGACGGCAGGCCCGGCCTGAATCCCTACCCCAGCAACGGCGCGCTGATGCGCCACCTGCTGCTGCACGCGGCCGGCGGACTGTGCAGCCGCAGCCTGCGGCTGATGCACCTGCACGACCTGGCCTTGCTCGCTCCGCGCATGCGCGCCAGCGACTGGCAGATGCTGACCGGCACCGACGCATGGTGGGCATGGCCGCCGCTGCGGCTGATGTTGCGCTACTACCGCGCGGCGATTCCGTCGGCGGTGCTCAAGCAACTACGCGCGCAGTGTCCGCCGCTGTTGCGGCTGCGCGCGCGCGGATTGGACCTGACCGCGGCGTCGTGCTCGCAACTGTGGCTGCCGGCGCTACCGGGCATCGAATGGGCGCGTTCGGGCGGCGAGGTGCTGGACTATCTGCGCCAGCGCCTGCAGCCCTCGGCGGAAAGCCGCCAGGAACGCGCCGAGATGATTCGTACCCAACTGTGGTTGCAGGGCCAGGACTGGGTGCGCCTGCCGCAGCGCCGCCGCGTGCTGCAGCGCCTGCTGCGTCCGGTGCCGCGCATGGACACGCTGTACGCGGTGCGCACCGCGCTGCAGGGCTATGCGCCGTCGTCGGAGTGACGCGCGCCCTCCTAGAGCGCGCAGTAAACGACCGTCGCAGGAGCGGCTTCAGCCGCGACAGCCGTTGTGGCGGCGCACGTCGCGGCTGAAGCCGATGCCACGAAAAGACACGAGGCCGCCTTAAAGGCGAAGCGCCGGCACGCCGCGCTGCGCGTCAACCGTTCTGCGCCGCGCGCCGCTCATCGGTGCTGCGCGGTGCGCACAGGCGCTGGTACAGCGCGGTGAAGCCGCGCACGCTGCAGTCGGCGTCCTCGCGCACGGCCCGGCATTGCGCCGCCCAGGCCAGGCGCAGGCGCAGGTCGTCGTCGCTGAGTACCTGGCGCAGCGCATCGGCCAGCCCGGCCCAGTCGCCCACGGGCACCGCCAGCGCCGCCGACGGCGCCCACTCCTGCAGATGCCCGACCGCGGTGCCCACGGTCGGCACCCCGGCCACCGCTGCTTCCAGCAACACCAGCGGCCCGGCCTCGTGCTGCGACGACAGCACCAGCAGATCCGCCGCCTCCACCAGCGGCCGCAGGTCGCGCTGGGTCTTGAAGCCGAGGAAGCGCACGCGCGCGCTCAAGCCCAGCGTGGCGACCAGGTGCTGCATCGCGCCGTCGAGGGTGTCCACGCCGACCAGGTCGATGCGGAAGTCGACCCCGGCGCGGGCCAGCGCAGCGAGTGCGCGCAACAGGGTCGTCTGGTCCTTCACCGGATTGAGGCTGGCCACGTGCAGCAGCCGCGCCGGGCCCTCCCCGCGCGGGCGCGGCGGGCGCGGCGGCCAGGCGCGCAGGTCCACGCCCAGCGGCACGCGTTCGGCGGCGATGCCCAACGCCCGCAAGCTGTCGAGGATGGGCGCGCTGGCGGCGGTCACCGCACTCGCCAGGCGCAACACCAGCGCCTCGCGCAGCCGCCCCTGCCATTTGCGCCGGCCGCCGTAGCCGATCGCATGCAGTGCGACCAGTTCGCCGCCGGCGATGTGCACCAGGCTCGGTCGCCGCAGCCAGCGCGCTGCCGCCACCGCGATCAGGCTGCAGTGGCCGGAAAACAGCGACTGCACCACGTCGAACGGCGCGCGGCGGTGCTCGGCGCGGATCGCGGCGATCGCCCGCCAGCGCGTACGCGCCGCGCCGATGTTGTGGATCCGCGCGCCCAACAGGTCCCATTGCGCCGGCAGCGGTTCCTGGTGCAGCACGAAGACGTGTAATTCATGCACGCGCGCCAGCCGCTCGATCAGGCTCAGGAAGGCCGGAATCACCCGGTACTCGCCGCTGCGGTCGACGCCGCCCGGTACCACCAGCGCCAGCTTCATGCCGCACTCCGCGACGTGGCACCGAGCAACTGCGCATAGGCGCGCGCCCAGCGCCGGCCGACTGCCGCGAACGACAGCTGCGCATCGAAATGCGCGCGCACCAGCGCCCGCGACGGCCCGTCGCGCGAGGCCTGCAGCAGCGCGGTGGCCAGGCGTTCGGCGTCGCCGCAGGGCCACAGCGCGCCGACCCGGCCGCCGTCGCTGAGCGCACGGAACGCCGGGATGTCGGTCAACACCGGCACCGTGCCGCAGGCATAGGCCTCCAGCGCCGCGTAGCCGCAGCTCTCGCCCAGGCTGCCGGACACGAACAGGTCGGCCGCGCGCATCAGGGTCTGGATCTGCGCGTGCTCCACCCGGCCCAGCAGGTGCACGCGGCCGACCAGCCGCGGATCGGCCTGGATGCGCTGTTGCACCACCGGCAGCAGCGGCGCATCGCCGAACGCGCAGAACAGCTGCAGCCCGCTCAGTTGCTCGCTGGCGCGGGCCACGCCGTCGAGCACGGTGAGCGGATCCTTGCCCTCGCTCAGATGGCCGACCCACAGCACGCAGGGCGCGCCATGCAGCCCGCTGTCGCGGCGCGCCTGATCGCGCTCGCCGGGAGTGAAGCGGCAACTGGATTCGGGAATGGCGAACAGGCGCGTGGATCCGGCGAACAGTCCGGCGCCGACGAAACCGCGCGCCAGCTCCAGCGAGGTGAAGGCGATGCCGGCGGCGGTGGCGTACCAGCGCCGCCACTGCGGCCGCCGCCACCAGCGCGGCGGACGGTTGGCGTGGTCCTGCAGCAGGATCGGCCGCGACGGCCGCCAGCGCGCCAGCGTCGCCGCCTCGCGCGCGAACTGCAGGCCGTGCACGTGCACCACGTCGGCCTCCAGCTCGGCCAGCAGCGCGGCGATGCGGCGCAGATGGCGCCGGCGCCCGCTCTCGGCACGGCGCACGAAGTGATAGTTCACGCCGTTGCGCTGCAGGTGCGCATCGACCGCGGCGGCCTGGATCACCGAAACGCGGGTGCCGGCGCTGGCCACCGCCTCGGCGATGTCGGCCAGCGACGGCCACAGCGCGAAGGCCTGCTCCGGCGTCACCCCGTCCGGCAACGGCACGAAGTTGAGTTGCACGGCATGCACGGCGCGGTCGACGTTGCCGGCCATGCTCAGATCCCGGACACCTGCGGCCGGTGCAGGCGCACCAGCCGGTTGGCCAGGTTCAGTTCCCATGGCCGGTCGTAGCGCCGGTAGCGGTAGCGCCACGCGGCCAGCGCGCTGAGGCCGCGCTTGGCCCAGCGCGGCGAGCGCTGGTCCTGCGCGGTGGGATAGCGGCAGCCGAGCACGGTGACGAAATCGCGGATGCGCTGGCGCAGCGCATCGGTGAGCCAGGGCGCATCGGCGTGGCAGGCGTAGTCCACCCACTGCGGCTGGGCCCATTCCTCCGGTGTGCGCGGGAACTGCACCGGCACGCCGTCGCGGTCGAGCAAGGGCGTGCCGGCGCGGCGGCCGCGGTCCTTCTCGTGGCGGCTGCTGTCCGGCAGCGGCGTGTACACGTAGACGATGATTTCCGACTGCGGGTTGATCCGCTTCAGCTCGCGGATGAACTCGAAGGTCTGCTCGGTCTCGCGCTCGCTGTCCTGTGGCGGCGCGACCATGAACGACAGCTCCGGGATCACCCCGTTGCGCCGGCACAGTTCGGCCACTTCCAGGGTCTGGTCCGGGCGCGTGCCCTTGCGGATCTCCTTGAGCATCGCCCCGCTCGGCGACTCGGCGCCGATGTAGGCCATGCGCAGGCGGCTCTTGCGCACCAGTTTCCAGGTGCTCTCGGACAGGTTGAGCAGCGCGTCGGCGCGGGCGTAGCACCACCACGGCAGTTCCAGCTTCGCCATCACCTCCAGCAGCGGGATCATGTCGGCTTCGCGATCGAAGAAGTTGTGATCGAAGAACTGGATCGAGTCCGCGCCCAGGCCGTATTTCAGATAGCCCAGCTCGCGCTCCAGGCGGGCCGCGGTCGGCAAGGCGGTGGCGCCGCCGAACATCGCCGCCACCCCGCAGAAGGTGCAGCGGAAACGGCAGCCCAGCGCGGCCTGGTGGGAGGCGGTGCGGCGGCCGAGGAAGGTGCGGCCGAGATAGCGGCGCGGTTCGCCGAGCTTCTCGTACGGCAGCGATGGCAGCGCGTCGCCGCGCTGGAACGCGCGGTTGCGGTTGTGCACCACGGCGCCGTCGTGCTTCCAGGACAGCCCGTCGACCTGCGCCAGCGTCGGCCCCTCGCCGCGCAAGGCGGCCAGCAGTTCCGGCAAGGTGTCCTCGCCCTGCGCGCGGATCGCGTAGTCCACGTACGGCGCGGCCAGCGCGGTGTCCGGATACAGCGTGGGAAAATAGCCGCCCCAGACGATCGGCAGCGCCGGGAAGCGCGCACGGATGGCCTGCGACAGTGCGATCGACGGCGCCAGTTGCGGCCCGCCCATCACGCTGATGCCGACCGCATCGAAGCGCTGCTGCTGCAGCGCCTGCAGGCTGCGGTCGATGAAGTCGCGGTCGACATTGCCGTCGATGATGCGGCTGTCGCCAGTGCGATCCAGCGCCGCCGCCAGGTTCAGCAGCGACAGCGGAAAACGGGCGCTGGACGGCTTGGTGATGGTGGGATTGACCAGCAGCGTGTTCGATGTGGAGGACATACGGTACGGACGCAGGACGGAGGTCACGGCAGGCGCCGCAGGCGCAGCACCAGGGCCACCGGCACCTGCAATGCAGCGGGATCGAAATGGGCGCCGGCGGGGATGTCGGCCGGGTCGAGCATCGGTTCGCTGACCGCGTCGATGGCCAGCCCGAGCGCGGCGCAGGCGGTGTGCCAGTGGCTGTACAGGTGCTGGGTGTGGCGCACCGCGTAGCGCTGGCCGCCGGCCTTGAAGTCGCGGCGCCAGCCGAGCGCGGGGCCGATCGGGTGCACGTCGCTGCACAGCACCCAGCCGCCGGGACGGGTGACGCGGCGCAGTTCCGCCAGGGCCGGCGGCAGCTGCGGCAGGTGCCCCAACGCCAGCGCGCACAGGCTCAGGTCGGCGCTGGCGTCGGCCAGCGGCAAGGCCTCCAGGCTGCCTTCGTGCAGCGCGTAGCGGCCGGTATCGACGTCGCCCAGTTCCTGCGCGGCGCGTGCCAGCATCTGCGGCGACAGGTCCACGCCGGTGACGTTGCCGGCGCCACGCTGCAGCGCATGCAGCAGGTAGCGGCCGCTGCCGCAGCCGGCATCGAGCACGTGCTGGCCGTACAACGACGGCGGCAGCAAGGCCAGCATGGCGCGCTGCTCGGCCTGCATCACCGGGTTGTGCGCCTGCGCCGGGTAGCTGTCCGCCCACAGCGCATAGGCGGTCAGCGGATCGAGGGTCGTGACGGCGCTCATGCCGGGCATGCCTGCGACAACTGGGTCAGGCGTGAACGCGGCGGTGCAACGTGAAGTTCCAGGCCCGGCTCCAGCGCGAGCAGCGTCGGGTCGGCCAGCTCCGCGGCCAGCAGCTTGGGGACGCCGTCCAGCGTCACCGGCACCGTGCCCACGCCCGCGGCAGCGAACCATGGGGCGAAATCGGGATCGGCGATCCGCGGCCGCCCGTCGCGCACGACCGCGCGCAATGCGCTGCGCGGCAGCCCGACCAGGCTGTTGGCAGGCGTCCCGCCACGGTCGGCGACGATCAGCAGGTCGGCGTGTGCGCCCGGCGCCAGATGCCCGCGATCCGGCATGCGCAGGATGTCGGCCGCGGCGGTCGTGGCCAGGCGCAGTGCCTGGGTCGCGTCCAGGCCGTGGGTGGCAGCCAGGCGCAGATCCTCGAGCAAGTCGCGGCCGCCGCTGACCCGCGCATCGCTGCCCAGCGCCAGGCGCCCGGCCGCGCTCAGGCGCTGCGGATCGAGGGTGCGTCCGAGCAGGGTCAGGTTGCTGCTCGGGCACCACACCACCGCCGCGCCGCAGGCGAGCACGCGGGTGACGTCGTCCGCGCCCAGGCCCACGCCGTGGATCAGCACCGTGCTGTCCGCCAGATAGCCACGCCGCTCCAGCTCGGCGAGTTCGCTGGCGGCCACCGCGTCGGTACCTTCGGCCAGGTGGATCATCCACGGCCAGCCGGCGGCGGACGCCGCGGCGAAGCTCTGTGCCAGCGGCGGTCCGTAGTCGGGGCCGTGCAAGGTGTAGCTCCAGCCGAACTCGCGCAGCAGCGCCACCGGGAAGTCGGCCGCCTCCAGCGCGGCATGCCAGGGGTCGTGGTGGGCCACGCAGGTCACCCCGGCCAGCAGGTTCTTCAACCCGCCATGGCGCAGCCGCAGCGACTTGGGCAGGGCCAGCGCGGCGGTCACCGCCGGCGTGCGGAAATGCGCGGCGAAGGCGTCGATCCAGGCATAGCTGTTGGCGAACGGCGCAGCCTGCGGCAGCGGCGGCACCGCATTGACGTGCAGATGCTCGTGGGCGTTGATCAAGCCGGGCAGCACCAACTGCCCGTGCAGATCGATGCGCAGCGCGGCCGGCGTGGCCGCCGCGGCGATGCGGCCGGCGCGCAGCGCCAGCGGCGCGTGCACCGCCCCACAGGCGTGCGCGACGCGCGCACCCTCCAGGCAGAGGTCGATGGGGGCGGCAGACGCGGCCATGCTCAGCGCTTGCGTAGCACGATCAGGAAGTGATCGCCCATGTCGCGCAGCAGCGGCCAGCCGCCGACGCGGTCGTCGAGGCGGCCGAGCGCCTCGCCCAGACGCGGATGGCGCTGGTAGTGGTCGACCAGGTACGGCGGCGGCAGGCACAGGCTGAGCGCGCGGTACGACTCCAGCGCGAAATGCGGCGCGAACGCGCGGTAGAACTCGCGTGGGAAGTAGTACCAGGTCCAGATCGTGTGCCCGTTCATGCCCACGGCGGTGGCGCCACGTGCGGCGCGGACGGCGGCACGGCGAACGCGGCCGCGCAGCAGGTAGTGGCCCAGCTCCCACGGGCACAGGCGACCGATCACCGAGAACACCAGGCGCCCGTCGCGGCGCAGCAGCCGTGCGCAGTGGCGCGCGACGTCGGGCAGATCCGGCGCGCAGTTGAGCGGGCCGAAGTTGGAGTACATGCCGTCGAACTCGCCGTCGAGCAGATCCAGTTGCTGGATGCCGACATGGGCCACGCTGAGCCGGCCGCGCAGACTCGGATCCTGCGCGCGGGCGCGGGTGCGCTCCACCATCTGCGGCGACCAGTCGGTGGCCAGCACGCGGTAGCCGCGCTGGGCGAAGGCGTGCGCATCCAGGCCGGTGCCGCAGCCCAGATCGACCAGCCGCGAGCCGACCGGCAACTGCGTCGCCACGGTATCCCACAGGGTGGTGCGCATGCGCTGGATCAGCGCGTTGTTGCCGCGCGGGCCGTCGTAATCGGCGGCCACGCTGTCGAAGGCGCGCTGCGTGTCCAGCAACCGCACCGGGTCCAGAGTGGTCGTGTGCGCCGTTGCACCCGCCTTGCCATTCGCTGTCACCTGCACCTCTCCACTGCCCTGCCCTTGTCGGAATCCGCGCGCATCGAGCGCGCGGTACTGCAGGTAGGTGCGGCGGCAGCGGCGTTTGGTTGAATCGGCGAATTGCTGTTACGCGGCGGCGACGCTCGCCCCTGCCCGCCGGACATGGCGCCGGCGCAGCGCATTGCGCGCCACCGCGGCCAGCACGCCGCCGCCGAGCCCGGCCAGCAGCGCCGCCGCCAGCACCAGCACCGGGTTGGGAAACGCCGCGCGCGGCGGCACGTAGGTCTCCCAGGGTGCCGAGGTGTCGTAGGTGTAGCGCGTGCCGAGGCGGCCGAGCAGATCCTCGCGCTCGGCTTTGAGGCCGCGCAGCGTGGTGGTCTTCTCCGACAGCAGCATGTTGCCGAGCAATTGCTGCTCGACGCTGCCGCGGCCTTCGCGTTGCTGCTGCAGCAGGCGGTCGCGCTCGGTCTGGGTGGCGGCGATGTCCGCGGCCAGCTCCTGCAGCCGCGCAGTGGCCTGCTGCAGCGGGCCGGCCTGGATGCGCCGGTGCAGCGCCTGTAGTTGTGCGATGGTGGCCGTGGCCAGTTGTCGCGCCTGCTGCGGCGATTGCGCGCGCAGGGTCAACTGGATCAGGTTGGCGTACGGGTCGGGGTCCAGCTTCAGGCTGTCGCGGTACAGCGCGGCCTGGCGGCTGTCCAGGGCCACGCCGGCGCTGTGCAGCACCTGTTCCTGGAACTGCCGGGTCTTGATCCGGTCGATCACCCGCTGGAACGGCTCCAGCTTGGGGTCGCGCCCGGACGGGGTCGGGCCGAATTCGCCGACCTGCACCCAGGCGGTCGCTTGCCACTGGCGAGTCGCGCCGTGCAGGAACAGCGCCGCCAGCGCCAATGCCAGCAGCAGCGGCAGCAGGCACCAGCGCCATTCGCGCCGCAGTATCCGCCACAGGTCGAGCAGGTAGATTTCGTCTTGGGGCATGGCGGTGTCGGTCATGGCAGCGGGGATCTCGGGGAAACGGAAGGCAGGGCCGCGTCCGCGGCGGGCGCGCGGCGGTTCGGCAGCAATGCGCTGCAGGCGTGCAGCAGCAGGCACAGCGCGACGAAGCCGGCATTGGTCCAGGTGAACGCCTGCGGCGCGAACGGCGACATCACGCAGGCGTAGGCGATGCGCAGGAACACCAGCAGGTTGAACAGCGCCACGCCGCGTCCGAGCAGGCGCACGCTCCACAGCAGCGCCGCGTACAGCGCCAGCATCGCCGCCAGCGCGGCACCGGGACCGCCGGCCAGCAGGAACGGCAGGAACTCGGTGCCGACATTGATGTTCGGCGCATCCAGCGGGATGCCGGTCCCGGCGGTGGCAATGGAACCGCTGAGCGGCACCAGTTGGTTGATCAGGAAACTGGCGTTGGCGTAGCCCTTGCTGAGCAGCGCGCCGAAGTTGTACGGGCCGGCGCCGATGTACAGCAGCAGCCACTTGATGCCCTGCGGCGCGGCCCGGTACAGCGCGCCGAACGGCAGCGCCACCGAATCCAGCGAGCCGGAACGCAGCGTGCCCAACAGCGAGAACGCGGCGGCGCCGGCGCACAGCAGCGCCAGTACCCGTTTCCACGGCAACGGCCGCGCCGGGTCGCGGCGCAGCAACAGCAACAGGCCGACGCTGAACACTGCCGCGAACAGGCGGTTGCGGTCGATCACCAACACCGGGAACGCGAAGCCAGCCAGCAGCAGCGCGTTGCGCACGCTGCGCTCGCGCACGCACAGCAGGCCGATCGGCGGCAGGATCCAGCACATGTTCGACACATGCCGCACGTGCGCTTGCAGCGGGCTCAGGTCGGCGTAGGCGGAGGGGTTGTGCAGCAACGGGATCGGGAACAGCAGCAGGTCCAGCAGGCAGAACAGCCCCACCGCCGCGGCCAGGCCGAGCGCGACGAAGGCCTCGCGCGTGCCGGCGTACTCGCGCGACCGGAACGCCGCCAGCGGCGGCAGGCGGATGCCGAGCAGCGCATCCAGGCCCAGCGTCGCCAGCGCCACGGCGGCCAGCAGTGCGATGCCGGCAAGATAGCCCGGCGGCAGGTCGAAGGTGAGCAGGGTCAGCGCGCAGCTCAGCAGCAGCGGCAGGCCGAAATACGCCGACGGCAGGCGCAGCAGGCGGCTCATCCGCGCTGGGCCAGCGTCGGTTGGCCGCCCTGGCGCAGCCGCGCCAACAGCGACAGCCACGCATGCGCCAGCAGGTGTCCGCCCAGCGCCAGTGGGCTGCGCCGCAGGAACGCGATCTTCGCGGCGATGTAGTGCGCCTGCGCGTGCAGCAGGGTGCGGCAGGCCGGATCGAACAAGCGCGCGCGGCGCAACGCCACCTGCCGCGACTCGGCCAGGTTGGCCAGGCGGCTGGGCAGGTGCCGGGTGCGGCTGGCGTTGTGGTCGTGCACGCGGTAGGCGCAGACCGCCACGTCCAGGAAACCGAGCGCGTCGCGCGCGACCAGGCGCAGGAAGAAGTCCCAGTCCTCGATGCGCAGGCCCTCGTCCCATTCGGCGCCCGGCTGCAGCGCGCTGCGCCGGACCAGCGCCACCGCCCCGCTCACCGCCCAGTGCCGGATCACCGCGCGGCGGATGCCGGCCTCGCTCAGGTACAGGCGTTTGTCGACGCCGTGCAGGTCGCGCATGCTGCTCTGGTGCACGGTGCGGCCCTGGGTGTCGACCACGATGGCGTCGCCGATCACCGCGGCCTTGTGCGGATGCGCGCCCAGGTAGGCCACCTGTACGCCCAGCCCGCCGGGCAGCAGGTAATCGTCGCTGGCCCCCAGGCGCAGGAACTCGCCGCGCGCCATCGCTACCAGGTGGTTGAGCGTGGCGGCGATGCCGAGGTTCTCGCGCGGCCAGAAGCGCACGTGCAATCTGTCGCCGTGCTGCGCGATCCACTCGGCGATGCGCTCGGCGGTGCCGTCGCTGGAGCCGTCGTCGACGATCACCAGTTCCTTGTTCGGGTACGGGTCTTCCAGCACGCTGTCCAGGCAGCGCTGCACGAAGCGCGCGTGGTTGTAGGCCGGAATCAGCACCGACACCAGCGGCAGCGTCGTCGGGGTATACGTTGCGTCCATCAGCCTAGTCCTCGCAGGTAGCGGCGCACCACCAGCATGTTGAACGCCAGGTACAGCGCGTAGTTGCAGGCGAACGCGTAGACCGCGCCGATCAGGCCCATGCGCTCGGTGAACAGCACCACCAGGCCGAGGTAGCTGGCGGCGAACAGGCATTCGGAGAGCACGAACAGCCGCGTCATCGCCTTGGCCAGCATCAGGTAGGACAGCACGAAGGAGGCGATCTTGAGCACGTCGCCGAGCAGCTGCGGCGCGTACAGCGGCAGCGCGGCGGCGAAATCGGCCGAGAACAGCAGCCGGGTGATCCAGTCGCGGCACAGGTACACCGCCGCCGCGGCGAGGAGCACCGCCGGCAGCACGTAGCGGTAGGCACCGCGCAGTTCCTGCCACAGCGCCTGCCGCGTATGCAACGCCGCCAGCTTGGGCAGGTAGTAGACGTTGATGGCGGTGGTGAAGAACAGCAGATAGGCATCGGACACGCGGCTCACCGCCTGCCAATAACCGACCTGCTGCCAGCCGAACTGGCCAGCCAGATGATCGCGCACGCCGATGTTGACCAGCAGCGGCAGCAGCGCCGAGGCCAGGGTCATGACCGAGAAGCCGGCCAATCGCCGCACCATCGCCGGGTCGAAACGGATGCGCAGCATCTCGCGACGAAAGTACGGGCTGCGTCGCAGCGCCGGGACGCCGGCGCACAGCCAGGCCACCTGCCCCAGCACCAGGCCCAGCAGCGCCCCGGACAGGCCCATGCCGTGCGCCAGCGCGGCCACCAGCAGCACGCTCAGCACCGCGCCGCTGACCTGGACGAAGGCCAGCCGGCGCACGTCCATGAAGCCGTTGACCACCGCCAGGATGTAGTTGGCCAGCGCAATGCCGAGCTGCGCCACCGCCAGCACGCAAATCAGCGGCTGGTACTGCGCGTCGCCGAGCAGGCGCTCGGCGATCAGGCGGCTGCACAGCAGCGCGGCCACGCCCATCGCGATCGCGGCGGCGCAGGCGTAGCCCAGTGCGCTGCCGAGCAATCGGTTCAGCGCAGCCGTATCATCGCGGTACTCGGCCACGTACTTGACCACGCCGGCGCCGATGCCGCCGCCGGCCACCACCGCCAGCACCGACATCAGGCTGGTGAACTGGCCGAGCCGGGCGACCCCGGCCGGGCCGGCGTACACCGCCACCAGCTTCAGCACCAGCAACGCGGACAGCAGCTTGGCCGCGGTGGCCACGCCGCTGTACACGCCGCTGCGCAGCACGTTCATGCCGCCACACCCCCGAAACGCTGGCAGGCATCGATCACCTGCGCCACCGCCGCAGCGTCCAGCGTCGGGCCGATCGGCAGGCTCAACACCTCGGCGCCCAAGCGCTCGCACAGCGGCAACTGCAGGGTGGTCAGTTCCGGATAGGCCGGCTGCCGATGGGGCGGCGTCGGGTAATGCACCAGGCAGTGCACGCCCTGGGCCTGCAGATGCCGTTGCAGCGCGTCGCGTTGCGCGCAGCGCACCACGAACAGGTGCCACGCATGCGCCGCCGGGTCGGCCACCTGCGGCACGGCGATCTGCGGATGCGCGATGCCGTCGAGATAGCGCAGGGCGATCGCGCGGCGTGCGGCGATCTCGGCATCCAGGTGGCGCAGCTTGACCCGCAACAGCGCCGCCTGCAGCTCGTCCAGGCGCGAGTTCACGCCCTGCACCAGATGCCGGTACTTGATGTCCGAGCCGTAGTTGCGCAGCACGCGGAGCTGCGCCGCAAGTTCGGCGTCGTCGGTGGTCACGGCGCCGCCGTCGCCCAACGCGCCCAGGTTCTTGCCGGGGAAGAAGCTGAAGCCGGCGGCGTCGCCGAAGCTGCCCGCATGGCGGCCGTCGCGGCGCGCGCCATGCGCCTGCGCCGCGTCCTCAAGCAGCAGCACCCCATGGCGCTCGGCGATGGCACGCAGTGCGGCCATGTCGGCCAGCTGCCCATACAGGTGCACCGCCAGGATCGCCCTGGTGCGCGGGCCGATCGCCCGCTCCACCTGCGCCGGATCCAGATTGAAGCTGGCCGCCTCCGGCTCCAGCGGCACTGGCCGCAGCCGGTTCTCGCTGATCGCCAGGAAGCTGGCGATGAAGGTGTTGCCCGGCACCAGCACCTCGTCGCCTTCGTGCAGCCGACCCAGCGCACGGTAGCCGCGCAGGATCAGGGTCAGCGCGTCCATGCCGTTGCCGACGCCGATGGCGTGAGCGGTGCCGCAGTAGGTGGCGAACTCGCGCTCGAATGCCTCCAGCTCCTCGCCGAGCACATACCAGCCCGAATCGATCACCCGTGCCGCTGCGGCCTTGAGCTCATCGGCATAGCGTGCATTGCTTGCCCGCAGATCCAGGAACGGCACGCTGGCCGGCGGCAGGCTCATTGCAACTCCCAACGGTAGAAATCGTGAACCACCGCGCGCGCGCCGAAGCGCTCCTTCTGCTCGACCAGGCCGGCATTGAGCACCTGGCCCTGCTGCTCGGTGGAAATGCCCAGGCTGAGGAAATCGCGCTGCGCGTAGACCTGCTCGATCAGCTCGGCCAGCAGCAGGCTCAGCGCATCGGCGCGGCGGCCTTGCTCCGAGCAGGCCAGGTATTGGGTGTGGACGACGTGGCCGAAGTCGTACACCAGCGTGCCGGCCAGCAGGTCGCCGCCGTCGCGGACTTCATACGGCACGATCTGCGCCGGGAAGCGCGCGCACAGCAGGCGCAGTTCGTCCAGGCTGTGGGTCGGACGCGCGTCGTGGCGTTGCAGGACCTCGTCCAGCAGCGCATGCAGCGGCGCCGGGTCGTCCACACGCTGCACGTGCAGCCCGGCGCGGCGCGCCTTGGCCACCGAGCGCTTGCGTGCGGCGGCGAAGCGCGGCGGCACGCGCAGCGGCACCGCCGAGGACAGGTCGCGACGGTCAAGACGCGCACCGAACCGATGCAGCGCGTACAGGTCCTCTTCTGCCGGACTGCGGTGGAACAGATGCGGCACCGCCTTGTACAGCAGCGTGCGCACGCCGGCGTCGCGGTAATGCGCCGCGATGCGCTCGAACACTTCCAGCGTCGCCGTCGCGCGCAGCGCGTGGATCGACACCAGACCGGCATAGCTGAGTCCGGCATGGCTGGTCACCACATCGCCGTCGCGGTTGGCCGGGAACACCGCCACCGGCGTGCCGGCGTCCTCGACCAGCAAGGAGGCATCGACGAAGCGCGCCGCGTGGTAGTCCATGTAGCCGCGCCGGTGCAGTAGATTGCCGTTGCGCGAGGCCTCCACCACGGCATCCCACAGCGGTGCGTCGGCCGCGGTGTAGGCCCTAACCGACAGCATCGTCATCCTCCCAGACGGTGCCAGCGGGCAGCACCGCCTCGGCCACGCCGAAGCCGTCGCGGCCCATGTCGTTGCCGTTGTAGAACAGCAACAGCCGCTCATCATGGCGGATCAGTGCCGGATAGCACAGCGTGCGTGCATCCCAGCCATCGGCCGACAGCGGCAGGCCCAGCGCCGCGTCGCAGCGCTGCCAGTGGCGGCCGTCGTCGCTGACCGCCATGCCGGGCAGATAGGCGCCGCCGCGGCTGCCGTGGGTGAACAGCATCAGGTAGCGGCCATCGCATCGGTACACCCGCGGGCGGCCGATACGGTATTCGTCGCCTTGCGGTTGCAGGCAGACGGTGTCCTGCCGCGGGACCGCCTGCAGGTCGTCGGTCTCCACGCAGCGGATGTGGTAGCGCGGATACGGCGTGCCGCCGAGCCATTCCCAGTCGTCGCCCACCGCGTACCAGAGCTGCCAGCGGCCAGCGCGATAGCGCGCCGAATGCACCGCGGCGATGGTGCTGCGGCCCGGCGCGCGGTCCAGCAGCGGCGTGTCCTGGCGGCGCTGGAACGTGTCGCCGCCGTCGGTGGACACCGCCAGGCCGGTGAAGGCCAGGAACTTGGCCTTCGCCACCTGCTGGAAGCCGACGTAGAACATGTAGAGACCATCCGGCCCGTGCACCACGTCGCCGAGGATCATGCCGTTGTCGTCGAAACAGCCGTCGCGGCCGATGTCCAGTACGGGGGCTGCGCTGACGCCCAGCACCCGGGTCGGATCGTCGGCGCGCACGTCGACGTAGCCGATGCGGCTGGCACCGGCGTCGTCGCGAAAGCCGGCGTAGATGCGCAGACGCTCGGCGTCCAGCCGCAGTGGCGTCGGCGTCAGCGCCGAATGCCGCATCCAGCCGCCGACGCCATCGCGTGCGGTGTCGAAGACAAGACCGCGTTTGTGCCAGGCGAACATGTGCCTCACAGGTCCACGTCGAAGCTGGATTTGCCGGCCACCGCCCGCGCCGGCGCACCGACGTAGATGCGTCCCGGCTCGGTGTCGCGGGTCAGCAGCGCGCCGGCGCCGATCACGTTGTCGGCGGCCACCTTGACCCGATCGCTCAGCGTGGCGTTGACCCCGACGAAGCTGCCCGCGCCGATCTCGCAGTAGCCGGAAATCACCGCATGCGAGGCCACGAACACGTGGTCATGGATCACCGTGCGGTGGCCGACGTGGTTGCCGCTCCACAGGATGCAGTTGGCGCCGATGCGGGTGAACGGCTGCAGCACGTTGTGCTCGAACACGAAGCAGTGCTCGCCCAGTTCCACGTTGCGCCAGACGAAGGCGTGCGAACTGACGTAGCTGGCCATGCGGTAGCCGCGGCGCTTGGCGTCCAGGTAGAAGCGCGTGCGCAACCGGTTGAGGCCGCTGGCGGGAATCGCCACGAACACCTCCACCTGCGACGGCGGATAGCGTTGCTCGAGTTCCTCGTAGGCCACCACCGGCAGGCCGGCCAGGGTCGGCGTGGACAGGTAGTCGCGCTCTACGCTGAAGGCCAGTACGGCGTAGTCGCTGTCGTGGGTGAAGTATTCGCAGGCGATCTGCGCCAGTTCGCCGGCGCCGACGATGACCAGGGGACGTGCCATGGCTTCAGGCCTCCTGCCGGCGCAGGCCCGCGGCTTCGCGCAGGAACTCGTCGTAGTCGAAGATGTAGTCGGTGGGATCGTAGGCCTGGTCGGCGAGCACCATCAGCACGCAGTCCTCGCTGAAGTCGTAGAGATCGCGCCAGACCATGCTGCCGAGCAGCAGGCCCTGCCGCGGATCGTCCAGCACCACTTGCATCGGGCCATTGCCGTCGTCGAGCAGGAACGACACCGAACCGTGCAGCGCCACCGCCAACTGGTTGAGATGGCGGTGCGCATGCTGGCCGCGGTGCACGCCGTTGCGGGTGGCGAACAGGTAGTACACACGGCGGATGTCGAAAGGCACGTCGCGCTGTTGTTCCAGCGCCACGAGCTGCCCGCGCGCATCGCCGTGCGTCCGCAACTGGATTCGTTCGATTGCCATCAGAGTGCCCGACCGGGCTCCACATCGGAGTGTCCAGGCTGAGTGCCACGGGTCTGCGGAAAGGTTGCGCGAGGCCGACGCGACGCGCGACGCAACCTTTCGCCGCAGCGCCGGCACCCATCGACGACCACCGCTGCCGCGATGCCCCGCCGGCATCGGGCTGCGCCCCACTTCGTTGCCCCAAGGACACCGCGTACCGCCATGACCTCGCCCACGCCGGCCGCTCCGAAACCACCTGTGTCCCCTGCCGCCGCGCCGGCCGCCTTGCCGCGGCCGATGGTGTGGCTGCACTGGCTCACCGTGCTGTGCCTGGTGCTGGCGGCGGGGCTGATCCTGCTGCGCGAAGAGGTCGAAGGCCGCATGTGGCGGCAGTGGCTGCTGGAAGGCCACCGCCACTTCGGCCTGTTCGTGCTGGGCCTGTTCTGCCTGCGCGTGGTGCTGCGGATGCGCCTGGGCAAGCGCCACGACCCGGAGGCCGGTTCGGCGCTGATGCGCCTGCTGGCCGGCGCCACCCACGTGGTGATGTACGCGCTGCTGCTGACCCTGCCGGTGCTGGGCTGGGCGCTGAGCCAATCGATGGGCAAACCGGTGCATCTGTTCGGCGCGACGCTGCCGGAGCTGGTCGCGCCCGATCCCGATCTCGCCGACACCCTGGGCGCCTGGCACGTGGACGCGGCCTGGCTGCTGCTCGGCCTGATCCTGCTGCACATCGGCGCGGCGCTGTGGCACCACCTCGTCCGCCGCGACGCGGTGCTGCAACGGATGCTGCCGTTCCTGCGCCGCCGCTGAACCGCGTCTCCCTCCCC
>NZ_NQYT01000098.1:0-27383 GCF_009192935.1 Xanthomonas sp. LMG 12461 | reverse complement strand
ATGTAGGTGCCGCTGCCGCTGGGCCGCTCGGCCGAGGCCATCGCGCAACTGGCGCCCGGCGTGGCCGGCAACAGCGGCAGCGGCACCTACATCGGCCCGACCGGCGCGCAGCTGCTCAGCTTCGGCGGCTCTTCGGCCGCGGAGAACGCCTATTACATCAATGGCTTCAACACCACCGACCCGCTGCGCGGCCTCGGCGGACTGACCCTGCCCTATGGCAGCATCGACCAGTTGGAGGTCTACACCGGCGGCTACAGCGCCAAGTACGGCCGCTCCGACGGCGGCGTGATCAACGCTGTCGGCAAGCGCGGCAGCAACGAATGGCATTTCGGCGGCCAGGCGACCTGGGAACCGGACGGCCTGCGCTCCGCAAAGAAGGACGTGTACGCGCCCGGCAACGGCGCGCTGTACCGCCCGGACAGCAAGAGCGGCTCCACCCTCAGCACCCAGAGCGTCTACGCCGGCGGCCCGCTGATCCAGGACCGGCTGTTCTTCTTCGGCGCCTACGAACTGCAACGCCAGGACGGCGATCGCTTCTACGGCGCACGCGAGACCACCCCGGGGCCGTACTACTACGACTACCAGTACCGCCGGCCGAGCTGGTACGCCAAGCTCGACTGGAACATCAGCGACAGCCAGCTGCTGGAAATCACCGGCGCCTCCAGCCGCTATGTCACCCGCGGCAAGTACTACCAGTACAGCGGCCGCGACATCGGCGCCCTGCGCGGCAACGCCGACACCACCAAGACCGGCGGCGACCTGTGGAGCGCCAAGTACACCGGCTACCTCACCGACCGCCTGACCTTCAGCGCCCTCTACGGCCAGCAGCGTGCCGACGACTACAGCCGCAACCCCAACTACAACGGCACGCTGACCTATCTCTCCAGCCCCGGCTTCCAGAACCCGGCCTACACCGGCGGCACCCCGATCACCAATGCGCAGACCACCGCGTTGCTGGTCGATCCGGCGCGCGGCAATCGCACCGACAACCTGCGCCTGGACCTGAACTACGCCATCGGCGCGCACAGCATCACCATCGGCATCGACAACCAGAACGCACGCGCGCTCAACCGCGGCTCGGTGGCTTCGGGCGACGGCTACTACTGGATCTACGGCCAGGCCAACCCCAACGTGCCGATCAACACCGGCCTCGGCGTACCCGCCACCGGCGGCTACCCCAACGGCCAGGACGGCTACTACGTGCGCAAGTACATCTACAGCGCGCTGGCCTCGGTGCGCTCGGCGCAGCGCGCGCAGTACGTGGAGGACAACTGGCAGGTCAACGACCGGCTGCTGCTCAACCTCGGCCTGCGCCTGGACCAGTTCACCAACTACAACCGCGACGGCGCGCCGTACATCAAGCAGACCAGCGGGCAATGGGCGCCGCGGCTGGGCTTCAGCTGGGACGTCGACGGCGATGCGCGCTTCAAGGTGTACGGCAACGCCGGCCGCTACTACCTGGCGCTACCGCTGAACCCGGCGTTCAACGCCGCCGGCGCCACCCTGGCCACTTCGACCTACTACACCTATGGCGGCATCGACGCCAACGGCTACCCGACCGGCCTGACCCAGATCTCCGGTGCGGTCTCGTCCAACAACAACTACGGCATCCTGCCCGACCCGAAGACCGTCGCCACGCAGGGCATCAAGCCCTCGTTCCAGGACGAGTTCATCCTCGGCTTCACCAAGGCCTGGGGCGACAGCTGGGTCTACGGCGCCAAGGGCACCTACCGCGTCCTGCGCAGCGGCGTGGACGACTACTGCGACAGCGATACCGTGTTCGCCGCCGCCGCGGCGCAAGGGCACACGGTGACCCTGGCCAGCAATCCGGTCAGCTGCTGGCTGATCAACCCGGGCCGGGCCAACACCTTCACCCTGGTCGATACCTCGGGCAACTACGTCAAGGTGCCGCTGAGCAACGCGCAGTTCGGCTTCCCGGAATTCAAGCGCAACTACTACGGGCTCAACCTGTCGCTGGAGCATCCGTTCGACCAGCGCTGGTACGGCCGCCTCGACTACACCTGGTCGCGCAGCTACGGCACCACCGAGGGCCAGTTGCTGTCGGGCATCGGCCAGACCGCGGTGTCCACCACCCAGGCCTGGGACTTCGCGCAGTTGATGGAGCACACCAACGGCCCGCAGAGCAACGACCACACCCATCAGTTCAAGTTCTACGGCTACTACCAGCTCAACCCCGCATGGCTGGTGTCGGCGAACCTCAAGTTGATCTCCGGTTCGCCGTTCAGTGCGCTGGGCTCCTACGGCCCCGACCACAGCGACCCCTCCGGCTACGGCATCGCCTATCACTACTACCAGGGCCAGCCGGCGCCTCCCGGCAGCCAGGGCCGCCTGCCGTGGCTGCAGCAACTGGATCTCGGCGTGTCGTGGCGGCCGGCCTATGCCGACCGCAAGCTGGCCTTCACCCTGGACGTGTTCAACGTCTTCAACGGCCAGGCCACGCTGTGGAAGTACCCGTACTCGGAGTCGGACCCGGGTAACGCGGACCCGGTGTATGGTGCGGCCCTGCTGCGCCAGGCGCCGCGTTCGCTGCGCTTGAGCGTCAGCTACGACTACTGATCCGCTGCACAGCGACGCCAAGGACGCCGGCCACGCAAGGCCGGCGTCCGCGTCGGCCTTCAACCGGCGACACTGGCGGCGTGCAGCCGATCGGCCAGCGCCACGATCTCCGTCGCATCCTGGACCCGCGCGCGCCATGCCGCGGGAATGCCGTGCAGCCCGTAGAACGCGCCAGCCAGCTGGCCGCAGATTGCCGCAGTCGTATCCGCATCGTCGCCGAGATTGGCCGCGCGCAACACCGCGTCGGCGAAGCACTCGGTGGTGGCGAAACACCACAGCGCCGCAGACAGCGCATCGACCACGTAGCCGGTGCCGCGGATCTGCGCTGCCGGCACCGCGGCGTGGTCGCGGGTGGCCAGCGCGCGCAGCGCCGGGGTCTGCATCGGCGGCGTGCCCGTCGGCTGCAGCACCTGCGCACGGTCCTCGCCCAGCAAGGCGGCACGCAACTGGAAGGCGAACAGCCGGCTGGCATCCAGCACCTCGGCCGCGGCATGCGTGGTGCGCGAACTGTCGGCGGCGCGCTCGGCCAGTTCGTCGGGGCGCTGCGCATAGAACATCGCCACCGGCGCCAGTCGCATCAGCGCGCCGTTGCCGGCCGCGCGCGGATCGTCGCTGCCGCTGAACGCCGGCCCGCCCTGCAGGTAGCGCTCCAACGCCGCGCGCACGGTGTTGCCGATGTCGAAGCACGTGCCAGTGCTGCTCAGGTAACCGTGCCGGTACCAGTTGCAGTAGCGGTTCATCTGGTCGGCGGCGTCGAAGCCCTGCCGGTACAGCAGGCTGTGCGCCAGGCACAGCGCCATTGAGGTGTCGTCGGTCCACTGCCCCGGCTGCAGCTCGAACGGGCCGCCGCCGACCATGTCGTCGATCGGCGCGAAGCTGCCGGGCGCCTTGAATTCCAGGGTGGTTCCGAGCGCGTCGCCCACCGCCAACCCGAGCAGGCAACCGCGGAAGCGGTCGCCGGGCGTCACACCACCGCTCACCGTGCGGCCCGCTGCGCCTGCTGCTCGGCCAGGGTCAGGGCGACGTTGTCGCGCAGGTAGGCCGGTTCGGCGCGTTCCGGCGCGATCCCTTCGCCGTGCGCGTACGCAGCCGCGGCCAGGGTCAGCACGTCGGCGGCATGCGGCAGCGCCTGCGCATCGGCGCTGCGCCAGTGCGCGCCGAAGCGGCGCTGCAAGGTGCCATCGACTGCCGCCAGACCGGTGCCGACCGCGGCCCAGGCCGCTTCCGGCTCGGGCAGCACGAAGGCCTCCGGATTCATCACCTGCTCGGCGGCCAGCGCCTGCAGGCCGCCGTCGGCCTGCCGCGCGTACGCCGCGGTGTAGACCTCGCCCATGCGCGCATCGATCGCCGCCAGCACCCGCGGCGCGTCGGCCGGCGCGCGCAGCGCCAGCACCTGCAGCGTGGACACCGGCAGCACCGGCAAGTCCAGGGCCAGGGCGATGCCCTGCGCGATGGCGATCGCCAGGCGCACGCCGGTGAACGCGCCGGGGCCGCGGCCGAAGGCCACCGCATCGAGCTGACGGCGGCCGATGCCGGCCTCGGCGAGCAATTGCTCGGCCCAGGGCAGCGCCAGTTCGGCGTGCCGCCGCGGCGCCAGGTCGAAGCGCTCCAGCACGCGGTCGCCGACCATAACGGCGACGGAGCAGGCTTCGGTGGAGGTTTCGAAGGCGAGCAGATTCATTGGGGGCTGGGAATCGGGAATGGGGAATGGGGAATCGGAAAAGCAAAGGCGACGCGTCGGCTAGTTTGACGTGGCCGGTGGCGTCGCGGCCTCGGGATTATCGCCCAGCGCCGGGGCCTCGGCGGCGAAGAACTGGCGTACGTCCTCCACGTCGCGGGTGCGGGCGAACGGTGGCAGCGACTCCAGGAAGGTGCGGCCATAGGACTTGGACAGCAGGCGCGGGTCGCACAGCACTAGCACGCCGCGGTCGCGCTCGCTGCGGATCAGCCGGCCCACGCCCTGCTTCAGCGCGATCACCGCCTGCGGCAACTGCTCCTCGCGGAACGGATTGCCGCCGTCGCGGCGGATCGCCTCCAGGCGTGCTTCGAACACCGGATCGTCGGGCGCGGCGAACGGCAGCTTGTCGATCACCACCACGCTCAGCGCATCGCCGACCACGTCCACGCCCTCGCGGAAACTGGCCGAGCCGAGCAGCACGCCGTTGCCGGAGGCGCGGAAGCGCTCGAGCAAGGTCGCGCGCGGCGCCTCGCCCTGCACGAACAGCGGCCAGGGCCCGTCGCGCAGCGCCTCGGCCGCCTCGCGCAGCGCGCGGTGCGAGGCGAACAGCAGGAAGGCGCGGCCCTGCGAGGCCTCCAGCACCGGCTGCAACGCGGCGATCAATGCGGTGCCGAAGCCACGCGCGGCGGGGTCGGGCAGCGCCGGCAGGTAGCACAGCGCCTGCCGCGCCCAGTCGAACGGGCTCGGCTGCAGCAAGGTCATCGGGTCGCGCAGGCCCAGGCGGGTGGCGATGTGCTCGAACTCGCCCTTCACCGCCAGCGTCGCCGAGGTGAACACCCAGGCCGCATGCGAGGCCTCGCGGTGCGCGCGCAGCGGCCCGGACACGTCCAGCGGCGTGCGCTGGCAGCGGAAGCCGCGCGGGGTCAGTTCGTACCACAGCACATCGTTCGACGGCGCGTCCGCTTCCGGCTCGGCCTCGAAATCCGGAATCGGCGCATCCTCGCCGAGCCAGCGGCCCAGCCGCGTGCGCAGCTCGCGCGCGCGTGCCGCGCAGGCGTCGAAGCCCGGCGAGGCCTCGCGCAGCACCGCCAGCGGCTCCTGCAGCCGCGCCAGATCGGCCAGCAGCGCGTCGAAACCGTCGCGTACCTGCGGCTTGGCCAGCAGCCGCCATTGCGTGCCGCGCGCCGGCAGCCCCTCCATCGCCGCGCGCAATTCGCGCAGGGTCTGTTCCAGCGCCTGCGCCGGCGCCTGCAGGCTGGCCAGCGCGCCGGCGACCTGGCGGCTCTCGGCCACGCAGTCGCGCGCCAGTTCCTGCAGCGGGCGCATGCCGAAACCTTCGCCGAAGAAGTTCGCCGCCAGCTCCGGCAACTGGTGCGCCTCGTCGATCACGAAGGCCTGCGCCCCGGGCAGGATTTCGCCGAAGCCCTCCTGCTTCAGCGCCAGATCGGCCAGCAGCAGGTGGTGGTTGACCACCACCAGGTCGGCCGCCTGCGCGCGCTGCCGCGCCTGCACCACGAAGCACTCGCCCCAGAACGGGCACTCGGTGCCCAGGCAGTTGTCGACGGTGGAGGTGACCAGCGGTAGCAGCGGCGAATCGTCGGCCAGCGCCTCCAGCTCGGCGATGTCGCCGAAGCGGGTGCGTCCGCTCCAGGCGACGATGCGCTGGAACTGCGCGACCTGCTCGTGCGCGGTGAAGCGTGGCTCGCCGCGCGCCTGCTGCAGGCGATATTTGCATAGATAGTTGGCGCGTCCCTTCAGCAGCGCACTGCTCAGGCCCACGCCCAGCGCCGCGCGCACCCGCGGCAGATCGCGGTGGTAGAGCTGGTCCTGCAGCGCGCGCGTCCCGGTGGAGACGATGGTCTTCAGCCCCGACAACAGCGCCGGCACCAGGTACGCATAGGTCTTGCCGGTCCCGGTGCCGGCCTCGGCCAGCAGCACGTCGCGCTGCTCGAACGCCTCGGCGATCGCCGCGGTCAACCGCAACTGCGCCGGCCGCGGCACGAACGCATCGAGCTGACGCGCAAGCGCCCCGCCTTCGCTGAGGGCTTCGGTGCTTGCGTGAGCTAACGACATGGGAATGGAGAGTCGGGAATAGGGAATGGTTAGAGCAGCAGCGCTACCCGCTCACTGTGACTGCCGCCGGCAGAGCGGGAAGACCGAACGCCGCCAGGGGGGACGAGCCGCCAGAAACGCAGTTCTACCCATTCCCCAATCCCGACTCCCCAATCCCCGCCCTCAGTACCTCTTGATCCCCGGCACCGTGCACCCGGCGATCTGGGCGTGCGCCGAGGCGGCGTTTTCCTTCTGCCCGCGGGCCAGGCGCGCCTGTTCGATGGTCGCCCAGTGGCGGCGGCACAGCGGGCCGGTCTGCGAGCCCAGGTCGATGGCGCGCTTGGCGAAGGCTTCGGCCTGGGCGTCGTCCTTCTGCAGCAGCGCCACTTCGGCGCGGTCCTGCAGCAGCGCCGGGTCGTCCGGCACCAGCTTCAGCGCCTGGTCGAGCGCCGCGGCGGCACCGGCCAGGTCGCCGGCGCTGCGCTTGCGCTTGGCGCTCTCGCGCAGATCCTCCACTTCCGGATCGCGCAGCGGCTGCACGCTCAGTTCGGTGTCGTCGGCACCGCCGCTGGCGTCGATCGCAGCGATGCGCTGCGCCGGCGTGGTGGTGTCCACCGGCGCAGCCGGCGGCGGCGGCGGCGGTGCGCTGACGCAGGAGGCGAGCAGCAGGCTGAGGGCGGCGATGGTGGGAAGACGTGGGGTCATGAGCGGTATCCGGGATCCGGGAATCAATGCGCCGGCGGCGGCGCGGCCGCGTCGGCAGGCGGGTCTTTCTTCTTGTCCAGGCCGAACCAGCTGCGCCAGCCGCCGCCCTGGTGTTCGCCCTCGGCGGGCGCGGCGTCTTCCGGCAGCGCCTGCGGCGGCGTGCACGCGGCATACGCCGGCACGAAGCCGACCACGAACGGAAACTGGCGCGCGCCGGGGCAGCTCGGGTCGGTGCTGTTGTACCCCACCGGGTCCATCCACTGCCAGTCGATGCCCTTGCCCTGCACCTGCAGCGGCGCGCTCGGCAGCCGCGAGAAGATGCCCGACCACACCCGCATCGCACCGGTGGCGCCATACAGGCCGGTCTGCTTGTTCTGGTCGTTGCCGATCCAGATCACCGCCAGGTGGTCGCCGGTATAGCCGGCATACCAGCTGTCCACGCCATCGTTGCTGGTACCGGTCTTGCCGGCCGGCGACAGCTTGCCCAGGCCATCGCTGAGCAATTGCCGCGCGGTGCCGTTGCTGACCACCTGCTGCAGCGCCATGCCGACCAGGTTGGCGGCGATGGAGTCGCCTTCCTGCGCCGGCGCCGGGGTCTTGTCGTAGCGCTTGAGCAGCTTGCCCTGCGGATCGAGCACGCCGCGCACCGCATGCAGCGGCTGGATTTCGCCACCGGAGGCGAGGAACTGGTACAGCTGCGCCATCGCGTATGGGCTCTGGTCGGTGGCGCCGAGGATCAGCGACGGATTGACCTCGGCCTCGATGCCGGCCAGCACCTTCACCAGTTGCGCCACGCGCTCCGGCCCGACCTGCATGCCGATGCGCACCGTGGCCTGGTTGTAGGAATGCGCAAGCGCATCGACCACGCGCACCGTGCCGTGGCTGCGGCCATCGGAATTGCCCGGGCTCCAGGTGCGGCCGCGGCCCAGTTGCACGGTGACCGGGGTATCGTCGACCCAACTGGCCAGCGAGTAGCGGTCCGGCTGCGCCAGCGCCAACAGGTACACGAACGGCTTGAGCAGCGAGCCGACCTGGCGCTGCGCCTCGATCGCGCGGTTGAAACCGGGCTGGGCCACGTCGCGGCTGCCGACCACCGCCAGCACCTCGCCGTTGTGGGTGTCGGTGAGCACCAGGCCGGCCTGCAGCGGCGGGCGCTTCTTGTTGGTCTCCAGCGAAGTGATGGTGCGGGTCACCGCGCCCTCGGCATAGGCCTGCGCCGACGGCGACATGCCGGTGAGCACGCTCAGGCCGGCGCCCTGCAGCGCGCTTTCGGGGTAATCGCGTGCCAGCTGGCGCCGCACCAGGTCGACATAGGCGGGGAACCGGTTGGCGGCGACCAGGCCGGGTTCGGCCGGCACGCCCAGCGGCGCGGCCAGCGCCTTGCGATAGGTCGGCTCGTCGATCAGTTCGCTCTCGCGCAGCTTGCCGAGCACGAAGTTGCGCCGGTCCAGCGCGCGCTCGGGATAGCGCCGCGGGTCGTAGTAGGACGGCCCCTTGACCAGGCCGATCAGCAGCGCCACCTGCTCCGGCGCCAGCGCATCGAGTTCGCGGCCGAACCAGAACTCCGCGCCCGAGGCCACGCCATGCACCGCCTGGCTGCCGCGCTGGCCCAGGTACACCTGGTTGAGATACGCCTCCAGGATGGTGCGCTTGTCGTAGCGCGCCTCCATGATCAGCGCGTACAGGATCTCGTTGAACTTGCGGGTGACGGTCTGTTCCTTGCCGATGCCGAGCAGGCCGCTGCGCGCCAGCTGCTGGGTCAGGGTGCTGGCGCCCTGCCGGCTCTTGCCGCCGGAGCGCACCATCACCCAGGCCGCGCGGACCATGCCGCTGAGGTCGATGCCGTGGTGCGAGTTGAAATCGCGGTCCTCCACGGCCTGCAGGCCGGTGACCAGCAGTTCCGGCACCTCGTCCACGCGCACCAGGCGCCGTTCTTCCTGCTTCTGCCCGTACAGTGTGGCGATGCGCGCCGGATCCAGCCGCGCGGCCTTGAGCGACTTGCGGGTCTGCGCATCGCGCAGCGCCACCACGCGGCCGCCGGCCAGCGCGACCTCGATGCGACGCGGCGCGACCCGCCCGTCGACATCGACGTAGCCGCGGCTGGCGATGGTGAAGCGGCTGCCGTCCTGCTGGTAGCTACCAGGGCGCTCGGCACCGGCGTCGGCGCGATAGCTGGCCGCATCCAGTTCGGTCTTCAGCGTCTGTGGGTCCATCGCCGTGTCCGGCGCCAGTATCAGCGGCCGCGCGTACACACGGGTGGGAATCTGCCAGCGCAGTTCGCCGAAACGCTGGGTGACCTGCTTGTTCAGATAGACCGTGTACGGAATCAGGAAGCCCAGGCCGAGTGCGGCGGCGGCCAGGCCCCAGGTGAGCAGACGGCGGCGCCATATCGTGGCGGGGCTGTCCAGGGCGTCGTCCTGATCGTCGGTGTCGTGATCGTCGTAGCGTCGGGGCACGGGAATGCGAGAATGTAAATTCCGCCGAGTCTAGCGCAGCCCAGCGGGCAGCGCGGCGCGACGGCCTCTTCGTTTAAGTTGGAGTGGTACCGGATGTCGATGTCGTGGGCGAATGCGCGCTACGCCCTGAACCGCCTGGCCGGCCTGGTCCGGCGCGGCCTGACCAGCCTGCGCACGCGCGGCTGGCGCAGCACCTGGGAGCGCCTGCGCGTGCATGCGCAACCGCTGCCGCCGCCGCAGCGCGCGCTGTTCGCGGTGGACGCGGCGCCGTTCGCGCCGTTCGCGGTGCCGAACAGTCCCGCACCGCTGGTCAGCATCGTGATCCCGGTCTACAACCACGTCGCGCATACCCTCGCCTGCCTGCGTGCGCTGGCCGCGCATCCGCCGGCCGCGCCCTGCGAGATCCTGGTGATCGACGACGGCAGCAGCGACGACACGGCGCAGTGGCTGCCGCAGGTGGTCGGCCTGCACTACCACGTACGCGAGCGCAACGGCGGCTTCATCGCCACCTGCAACGACGGCGCTGCGCGCGCGCAGGGCCGCTACCTGGTGTTCCTCAACAACGACACGGTGCCGCAGCCGGGCTGGCTGGACGCGTTGCTGGACACCTTCGCGCAGCTGCCGCAGGCCGGCCTGGTCAGCGCGCAACTGCTGTATCCCGACGGCCGCCTGCAGGATGCCGGCGGCGTGGTCTTCGCCGACGGCAGCGCCTGGAGCTACGGCCGCTTCGAGTCGCCCGACGATCCGCGCTACGCCTACCTGCGCGACGTCGACTACGGCAGCGGCGCGGCGCTGGCGATCGAGCGCGCGCGCTTCCTGGCGCTGGGCGGTTTCGACACGCGCTACATGCCGGCCTACTACGAGGACACCGACCTGGCCTTCGCGGTGCGCGCCGCCGGCTTGCGCACGCTGGTGCAGACGGCCAGCCGCGTGGTGCACGACGAGGGCACCAGCAACGGCACCGACACCGGCAGCGGGATCAAGGCCTACCAGGTGCGCAACCGTGCGGTCTTCGCCAGCAAGTGGGCCGAGGTGTTGGCGCAGCACCTGCAACCCGGCGAGGTACCGGTGCCGGCGCTGCTGCATCGCCGGCAGCGCCAGGTGCTGATCCTCGACGAAGCGCTGCCGCAGCCGGACCGCGACTCCGCCTCGCTGCGCCAGCTCAACCTGATCCGCCTGTTGCTCGAGGAAGGCGCGCACGTGGTGTTCGTGCCCAGCGAGCGCAGCTATGCCAGCCGCCACAGCGAGACCCTGCAACGGCTCGGCGTGGAGGTGTGGTACGCGCCGTACCTGAAGAACCTGACCTGGTTCCTGCAGCAGCACGGTGCGCGCTTTCACAGCGTGCTGCTGGTGCGCCACCACGTCGCCCACGCCTGCCTGCCGCTGCTGCGCCGGTTCGCGCCGCAGGCACGACGCTTGTTCGACACCGTGGACCTGCACTACCTGCGCGAGCGCCGCGGCGCCGAACTGGCCGGCGATGCGCGCCTGCTGCGCGAGGCCGAGCGCACCCGCGCGCGCGCGAGCTGGAGGTGATGGCGCAGGTCGACGTGACCGTGCTGGTCAGCGCGGTCGAACGCGAACAGTTGCAGCGCGAGGCGCCACAGGTGCGCACGGCGCTGATCTCGAACCTGCACGAGGTCGCCGGCCCCGGCCTGCCGTGGGCGCAGCGCCGCGACCTGGTGTTCGTCGGCGGCTTCCGCCATGCGCCCAACGTGGACGCGGTGCGCTGGTTCCTGCAGGAGGTATTTCCTGCCGTGCGCACGCGTCTGCCGGAGGTGCGCTTCCACTGCATCGGTGCGGACATGCCGGAGTACATCCGCCGCCTCGGCGAGGCCACCGCGGGCGTCGAGTTGCTCGGCCACGTGCCCGACATCGCTGCCTACATGGACGGCATGCGCATCGCCGTGGCGCCGCTGCGGTTCGGCGCGGGGGTCAAGGGCAAGGTCAACCTCAGCATGGCCCATGGCCAGCCGGTGGTGGCCACCGCGTGCGCGGTGGAAGGCATGCACCTGCGCGACGGCGAGGACGTGCTGATCGCCGACGACCCCGCCGCGTTCGCCGACGCCATCGCGCAGCTCTACGCCGATCCGGCGCTGTGGCAACGGCTGGCCGACAACGGCCTGCGCAACATCGAAACCCACTTCTCGCTGGACGCCGCCCGCGCCACGGTGCGCGAGGCGTTCCTGGCCTGAGCGGCGGTGGCGCGCCGTTTTCTATCGCGTCGGGACTGAAGTCCCTCCCACAATGGTGTTGCGAGCATCGCCGCTCTGGCCGGCACCCGGCGGGCGCTGTCGCGCACCCACGCGCGCACTGCAAACCAAGACGCTCGCAGCCCCGGATATACAACCGATCGCCGGAACCTCTCAACGCCCCCTGTGGGAGGGACTTCAGTCCCGACGCGCCGCACCATCAGCCTGGGGAAGCTCCCACTTCACTGCGCCCACTAACGCCCCGGACTGAGGCTGCGCAAGCGACGCTCGAAGGCGGCCAGCTCCGGGGTCGCCGGATCGATCGCGCGGGCGCGCTGCAACGCCTGCCGCGCGAACGCGGCATCGCCGCCGCTCAGGCGCTCGTCGCCGACCGCCAGCCAGCGCTGCGCCAGGCGTCGCCGCGCGGTGGCCAGGCCATTGCCGCCCGGCGCCAGCGCGCGCCAGGCGTCGTAGCAGGCGCTCGCCGCCAGCACCCGATTGCCGCGCATGGCATCGTCGAAACAGCGTCGCAGCGCCGCCAGCACGCGCTGCTCGGCCGCGCGCACCCGCGCATCGCGCGGCGCCAGGGTCTGCGCCGCCAGCAAGGTGTCGTAGGCGCTGGCGCCGGGCGGGGTCAGCCAGGCGCCCCGTGCCTCGGCAGCCTGCAGATCGGTCAGCAGGCGCTGCAGGCGGCGCTCGCGCTCGGCCGGCGACATCCGCGAGGGCGGCGTGGCCTGGCTCTGCCGGGCGCGCTGCAGCGCCTGCTTCGCGTCGGCCAGCGCGCGGCTATCCGGCGCCAGGGCCTGGCCCTTGCGCAACGCGCGCTCGGCCTCGCCGAAACGGAAATCGGCGGCGGCGCGGCTCGCCTGCAGCGCATAGGCCGCCGCCACCCGCTCCAGGCCATCGCTGGCGCCGGCTGCGTCCGGCACCGCCGCGTGCCACTGCGCAAACGCGTGTGCCGCCGCGTCCAGGCGTTGCCGGCGCAGGGCCTGCTCGGCCTCGCGCTGCAGGCGCTCCAGCGCCCGGTTCAGTTCCGCCTGGGTCTCGGGCAAGTCGACATGGCCGGGGTCGTAGCCGCGCGCGCGCTCCACCAGCGCCGCGGCGGCGGCCAGGTCGCCGCGCGCCAGGTCGCTGCGTGCGTGCTGCAGCAGTTCCGACAGCGCATCCTCGCGGCCTTCCAGCGCCGCGGTGCGTTCCGGCGCGTACTCCAGGACGCGCTGGTACAGCGGCAGGGCCGCGTCCGGGCCGTCGTCCAGATGCCCGTCGTGGCGCGCCTGCGCCGCCCGTTGCAGCAGTTGATCGATGCCGGCGTGCGCGGCCTCGCGCGCGCGCAATGCCGCCTCGATGCGATCGGCATCGGCGCGCGGCACCTGCAGCGCGCGCGCCAGCGCCAGCGCCTCGCGCGCCTGCGGAAAGCGGCCGGCGGCCAGCGCCGCGCGCGCCTGCCCCAACGCCGCGCGCCCGGTCGCGGCCAACCCGACGCGCGCCTGCATGCGGTCGCTGTCCAGCGCCAGCGCGGCCTCGAAGCGCTCGCGCGCACCGCTGCCGTCGGCGGCGCTGAGCCGGCCCGCACGCAGCGCCGCGTGGCCCTGATCGAGCAATTGCTGGATGCGCGTCTCCGGCCAGATCAGGTCGGCCAGCGGGCGGCGGAACACCACCACGGTCATTCCCAGCACCAGCAGCACCGCCAGCGCCCAGCGCCAGACACGCCGATCGCGCCACAGCGGCACCGGCCGCTGCCTGCGCGTGGGTTCGTCCCCGACCTGATCCGGCGGCATGCTCACCGCACAAGCTTAGCGTTGCCCCGATGACGAACAGCTGTGCGTCGCACCGGCCGCGCGCACGGTAGGTGGCCCACCCGCTGGCAGGCCTCCCGGCCGGCATGCCGAACGCCCCTCAGCCCAGCCGCCGCGCCTCGTGCACGCCCGGCAGCGCGTCGAGCTTGCCGAGCAAGGTGGACAGCTGCCCGTAATCGCCGACCTTCAGCCGCAGCCGCAGTTGCGCCAGGCCGCTGTCGCGCACGTTCTCGCTGTTGATCTCCAGCACGTGCGCCTCTTCCTGGGCGATCAGGTTGGTGATGTCCTTGAGCAGCCAGCGCCGGTCCACCGCGCGCACCAGCACGTCGACCTCGTAGCCACCGCCGGCCTGGCCCCACTCCACCGGCAGCACCCGCTGCGGATGGCTGGCGGCCAGCCGCGCGAACGCGGCGCAGTCGCTGCGGTGCACGGTGACGCCGCGGGTACGGGTCAGGTAGCCGGCGATCGGCTCGCCGGCCACCGGCTGGCAGCAGCGCGCCAGTTGCACCAGCAGATTGCCGACGCCCTGCACGGTGAACTTGGACTTGCCCAGGCCGGTGCGGCGGGCGGTGGGCCGTGGCATGGCCGGCGCGGCAGGCTGCGCCGCGGCGCGCTCGGCCTCGTGCAGCGCGCGCCCGACCTGGCTGGGGCCGACGTCGCCCAGCGCCACCTGGATGTACAGCTCCTCCACGCCGTCGGCATGGAACTTCTTCGCCGCCGGCAACAGGTCGGCGTGCTGCAGCCCCAGGCGCTTGAGCTCACGCTCCAGCAGCTCCTTGCCGGCCTGCACGTTGCGCGCGCGGTCCAGCTTGTGGAACCAGGCGCGCACCTTGTCGCGCGAACGCCCGCTGGCCAGGTAGCCATTGGCCGGCAGCAGCCAGTCGCGGCGCGGCTCGGCCTCCTTGCCGGTGAGGATCTCGACACGGTCACCGCTACGCAGCTTGTGGGTCAGCGGCACGATGCGGTTGTTGACCTTGGCGCCGCGGCAACGGTGCCCGACCATGGTGTGCACGTGGTAGGCGAAATCCAGCGGCGTGGCGCCCTGCGGCAGGTCGATCACCTCGCCCATCGGGGTCAAGGCATAGACCCGGTCCTCGACCAGCTCGGCGTCCAGCGCCCCGGCCAGCCCGCCCTGCTCGCCGTCCTGCGACTGCTCCAGCAACTGGCGCATCCAGGTGATCTTGCGGTCGAAGGCCTTCTCCGCACCCTTGCCGCCTTCCTTGTACTTCCAGTGCGCGGCCACGCCCAGCTCGGCCTGCGCGTGCATGTCGTGGGTACGGATCTGCACTTCGATCGTGCGCCCTTCCGGGCCGACCACGGCGGTGTGCAGCGAGCGGTAATCGTTGGCCTTGGGCCGGGCGATGTAGTCGTCGAACTCGCTGGGCACCGGCGCCCACAACGCGTGCACCACGCCCAGCGCGGCATAGCAGGCGGCGACGTCGTCGACCATCACCCGCACCGCGCGCAGGTCGTAGAGCTGGTCGAAGGCCAGGCGCTTCTTCTGCATCTTCCGCCAGATGCTGTAGATGTGCTTGGGCCGCCCGCTGATCTCCGCGCGCAGGCCCTGCTCGGCCAGCGCCTTGGACAGGATCTTCTTGACCGCCTCGATGTAGCGCTCGCGCGCCACCCGGCTCTCGTCGACCTCGCGGGCGATGCGCCGGTAGGTGTCCGGCTCCAGGTGCCGGAACGCCAGGTCCTCCAGCTCCCATTTCAGCTGCCAGATGCCCAGGCGGTTGGCCAGCGGCGCGTGGATGTCGCGGGTCAGCTGCGCCAGCGCGCGGCGCTGCGCCTCCGGCGCCTTGTCGGCCACGCGCATCTGCGCCAGTTGCCGCGCCAGCAGGATCGGCACCACCCGCAGGTCCTGCACGATCGACAGCAGCAGCCGGCGCAGGCCTTCGCTGTTGCGCCCGGCCTCGCGCCCGGCATGCAGCGCCCACACCGGGTCGGCGGCGTCCTGCGCCTCCAGCAGGCCGGCCACCGCCTGCGCCCGCGCCGGTGGCGCGACCGGCATCTGCGGCAACTGCGCGCGCAAGGCCGGCAGGTCGAACAGCAACGCCGCCAGCAGCGAGGCCTCGTCGGCCGACAGCAGCGCCAGCGCGTCCAGGGTGTCGGCCAGCACCGGCCACGGCAGCCGCGGCAGCGGCTCGGCCTGTGCCTGCCAGGCCTGCAGCAGCGCCGCGCGCAGGGCGGGCGCCAGGGTCGCGGCCGACGGGCGCTGCAGCAACGCCTCCAGGCCGGAGTGGACGGTGTGGTTCAAGGACGGACGCAGTCGACGAAACGGTGCCGCCTACACTAACGCGCTTGTGCGCGTTCTCACAATTGCGCCGGCCGCGCGCCGGGGCGCCCCGCGGATACGCACCGCCGCGTCACTGTGATCCGGTTGCGACTTGCAGCGGTTTTACCGGAATTTCACAACCGCCCCAATCCCCGCGCCTATGCTCGAACGCGACGGCGACCCGCTGCTGTCTGCATGCGCCGCTGCCGTCGTCCCTAGACCGACTCGAAGAGGAACGCACATGAAGAAGTGGAAAAAGCCCGTGATCCGCGAAATCTGCGTCGGCGCGGAAATCAACTGCTACGCCTCCGGCGAGCTCTGACCCGCGCACTCCTCCCTTCCCGCGACCGAAGCGCGACCGGCCAGGCGCTAAAAACGGAGACCGGATGCACCTCATCGTTTTGGGATCGGCGGCAGGCGGAGGGCATCCGCAGTGGAATTGCCACACGCCTGCAAGTCAGCGCGCGTGGCAGCAACACCCGGGTGCCCAACGCCGTACCCAGGCCAGCATCGCGGTCAGCGTCGATGGCCAGCGCTGGCTGCTGATCAACGCCTCGCCCGATTTTCGCCAGCAAGTGCTGGCCACGCCGGCGCTGTGGCCGCAACGCGACCAGCGCCATTCGCCGATCGAGGCGGTGCTGCTGACCAGCGGCGAGATCGACCATATCGCCGGGCTGCTGTCGATGCGCGAGAGCCAGCGCTTCGACCTGTACGCGAGTAGCCGCGTGCTCGACCTGCTGGCGCACAACCCGGTGTTCGACGCGCTGCACCCGGCTTACGTGCGCCGCCATCCGTTCGCCCTGGACACACCGCTGTCGCTGCTCGGCCTGCAGGTCACACCATTCGCGGTGCCGGGCAAGGTGCCGCTGTTCATGGAATCCCGCCACAGCGGCGACCTGGCCGGCTCGGCCGAGGAGACGCTGGGTCTGACCATCGACGACGGCACGCACCGCCTGCACTACATCCCCGGCTGCGCGGCGCTGACCGACGCCCTGCGCGAGCGCCTGCGCGGCGCCGAACTGGTGTTCTTCGACGGCACCCTGTGGCGCGACGACGAGCTGGTGCAACTGGGCATCAGCGCCAAGACCGGCCAGCGCATGGGCCACATGAGCATCGACGGCGAAGCCGGCACCCTGCGTGCCTTCGCCGACCTGGGTGTGGCCCGCAAGGTCTTCATCCACATCAACACCACCAACCCCATCCTCGACGCCGGCTCCGCCGAGCGCTCCACCGTCGCCGCGCACGGCTGGGACGTGGCCCACGACGGCATGGAGATCGCGCTGTGACCCGCCTTCCCGCATCACCTGCGAGACCAAGCCCGTGAGCGCATTGCTGAGCCCCGATCAACTGGAAGCCGCGCTGCGCGCGATCGGCGCGCGGCTGTACCACGACCAGCACCCCTTCCACGCCCTGCTGCACAGCGGGCGCCTGAACCGCGGCCAGGTTCAGGCCTGGGCGCTGAACCGCTACGAGTACCAGCGCTGCATCCCGCTCAAGGACGCGGCGATCCTGGCGCGGATGGACGACCCGGCACTGCGCCGGATCTGGCGCCAGCGCATCGTCGACCACGACGGCAGCGCCGATGGCGAAGGCGGCATCGCCCGCTGGCTGCACCTGACCGACGCGCTCGGGCTGGACCGCGACCTGGTGCAGTCCGGCCGCGGCCTGCTGCCCGGCACCCGCTTCGCGGTGCAGGCCTACCTGCACTTCGTGCGCGAAAAGAGCCTGCTGGAGGCCATCGCCTCGTCGCTGACCGAATTGTTCGCGCCCGGCATCATCGGCCACCGCGTCGCCGGCATGCTGCAGCACTACGACTTCGTCTCGCGCGAGGCGCTGGCGTACTTCGAGCATCGCCTGCACGAGGCGCCGCGCGATTCGGACTTCGCCCTGGACTACGTCAAGCGCCACGCCGACACCGTGGAGAAGCAGCACCTGGTGCAGGACGCGCTGCGCTTCAAGTGCGGGGTGCTGTGGTCGCAACTGGATGCGCTGCACTTCGCCTACGTGCAACCGGGCGTGGCATGGCCGGAGGCGTTCGTGCCGGACGCCGCGCAGGCCGCGGCATGAGCACGCTGGACGCCAGCAGCCAACCGCGGCTCGCCGCCGGCGTGCGCCTGCAGCACGACCGTGCGCGCGACCAATGGGTGCTGCTGGCACCGGAGCGGGTGATCGAACTGGACGAGATCGCCCACGCCATCGTCTCGCGCTGCGACGGCGTCCGCAGCCTGGCGACGATCGCCGCGGAACTGGCCGCAGAATTCGAGGCCGACCCGGCCGAGGTCGAACGCGACGTGCGCGAGCTGGCGCAGCAGTTGCACGCCAAGCGGCTGCTGCGCGCATGAACACGCCGGTGCCGCCGCCGCTGTCGATCCTGCTGGAGCTGACCCACCGCTGCCCGCTGGCCTGCCCGTATTGCTCCAACCCGATCGAACTGGCCGGCCTGCGCGAGGAACTGGACACCGCCGGCTGGCGCTCGGCGCTGGACCAGGCCGCGGCGATGGGCGTACTGCAGGCGCATTTCTCCGGCGGCGAGCCGATGCTGCGCAAGGACCTGCCCGAGCTGGTCGCGCATGCACGCGCACTGGGCCTGTACAGCAACCTGATCACCTCCGGCGTGGCCGGTGGCGCGCCGATGCTGGCGGACCTGGCCGTGGCCGGGCTGGAACACGTGCAGTTGAGCGTCCAGGACGCCGACGCCGCCGGCGCCGACCGCATCGCCGGCTACCGCGACAGCCTGGCCAAGAAGCGCGCCTTCGCCGCGGCGGTGCGCGCGCTCGACCTGCCGCTGACGATCAACGCGGTGATCCACCGCCACAACGCCGAACGCGTGCCGGCGATGATCGACCTGGCGCTGGAGCTCGGTGCCGAACGCCTGGAAGTGGCGCACACCCAATACTACGGCTGGGGCCTGCGCAATCGCGCCGCGCTGATGCCCAGCCGCGCGCAGATCGATGCGACCGTGGCCGCGGTGGAGGCCGCCCGGCTGCGCCTGCAGGACCGCCTGCACATCGACTTCGTCACCCCCGACTACTACGCGCACCGGCCCAAGGCCTGCATGGGCGGCTGGGGCCAGCGCTTCGTCAACATCTCCCCGCGCGGCGACGTGCTGCCCTGCCACGCCGCCGAAACCCTGCCGGACATGCGCTTCGAGAACCTGCGCACGCGCCCGCTGGCGGCGATCTGGGAAGACGGCGAGGCCTTCGTGCGCTTCCGCGGCAGCGCCTGGATGCCCGAGATGTGCCAGGGCTGCCCGAAACGCGAGGTCGACTGGGGCGGCTGCCGCTGCCAGGCGCTGGCGCTGAGCGGCGATGCCGCAACCCTGGACCCGGTGTGCGAACGCGCCCCGGCGCACGCGGCGCTGCAGGCGCTGGCGCAGCGCGAAGCCGCCGCGCCGGCGCCGGACTTCGTGTACCGGCGACCGCCGCGCAGGTCGGACGTGCCAGCCGCCGCCGAGGACTGAACCGGGCGCCGACGCGGTCCCGGCGCGCCCGGTATCCCGTGCGCAGTCACCGCTTGCGACTACACTACGGCGCATCCCACTGCCCGGATCCTCGCCATGTCCCTTGCGCGTCTCGCTCCCCTGGTCCTGTGCGCGGCGCTCGCCGTGTCCGCCGCCCCGGCGCTCGCCCAGCGCACCGTCTCCGGCGATCTGCAGACGCAGATGTCGCCGCAGGAGTTCAAGGCGGCCGGGCTGGACAAGCTGTCGCCGCAGGAGCTGGCTGCGCTGAACGACTGGCTGCAGGGCAAGGTCGCCAAGGAAACCGCGGTGGCGCTGGAGAAGGCCAAGGAAGAGGGCCGCCGCGAGGTGATCACCAAGAACCGCGGCTTCTTCGACTTCGGCAGCGCCGAGCCGATCGAGAGCACCCTGGTGGGCGAGTTCTCCGGCTTCGCCAAGGGCCGTCATTACGTGCTGGCCAACGGCCAGGAGTGGGAACAGACCGAGGCCGCGAGCCTGCCCAGCGTGCGCCGCACCGCGCCCAAGGTGAAGATCACCCCCGGGATCATGGGCGTGTGGTACATGCAGATCGACAACTACAACACCCGCGCCAAGGTCCGTCGCGTCAAATAGGCTTGCGTGCCGTGAACCTGCGTCCGCGGCCGGGCCTGGCCGACGCCTCGCACAGCCTCGCCGATGCGCTGCGCCGGCGCGTGCGCGCCAGCGACGTGTGGTTCATCGTCCTGGCCCTGCTGGTCGGCGTGATCGCCGGCCTGCTGACCCTGCTGCAGAGCAGCCTGGCGCATGGCGCGCAGGCCTGGCTGTACGGCCTGGCGGCCGACGAGCGGCTCAGCGCCATGTCGGACCTGAGCGTGCAGCAGTTGCTGGTGCTGCCGCTTGGCGGACTGCTGGTCGGTCTGCTCGGCATGGCCGCGCGCGCGCGCAAGCGCCAGCTGGTCGACGCCGTCGAAGCCAACGCGCTGTACGGCGGACGCATGTCGATGCGCGACAACCTGATCGTCTCCGTGCAGACCCTGTGCTCCAACGGCGTCGGCGCCTCGGTCGGCCTGGAAGCGGCGTACACGCAGATGGGCGCCGGCAGCGGCTCGCACCTGGGCCGGGTGCTGCGCCTGCGGCGCGCCGACATCCGCACCCTGGTCGGCGCCGGTGCCGGCGCGGCCATCGCCGCCGCATTCGGCGCACCACTGGCCGGCGCCTTCTATGCGTTCGAGATCGTGATCGGCGCGTACTCGCCGTCGGCGCTGGCGCCGGTGGCAGTGGCCTCGCTGGGCGCGGTGTTCGTGTCGCAGCTGGCCGGCGTGCAGCCGTACCTGCTGCCGGCTTCGGCGGCCTCGGCGCTGGAGGCCCGCGATTACGTGCTGTATGCGCTGCTCGGCGTGCTCTGCGCGCTGCTGGCGGTCGCCGTGATGCGCCTGATCGGAGCGATCGAGCAGACCATCAACCGCAGCCCGCTGCCGCGCTGGGCGCGGCCGGTGGCCGGCGGCCTGCTGCTGATCCCGCTGGCGCTGATCACCCCGCAGGTGCTGTCCTCCGGGCATGGCGCGCTGCATCTGGACCTGACCAGCCCGACCTCGCTGCGCTGGCTGGGCATCCTGCTGCTGCTCAAGTGCCTGGGCTCGGCGATCTCGCTGGGCTTCGGCTTCCGCGGCGGCCTGTTCTTCGCCTCGCTGTTCATGGGTTCGCTGGTCGGCGGGCTGTTCGCCGGCGCGCTGAATCTCGGCAGCGGCATGGCCTTGGTCGACGGCACCGCCGCGTCGCTGGCCGGCATGGCGGCGATGGCCGCCGCGGTGATCGGCGCGCCGATGACGATGGCGATGCTGGTGCTGGAAGGCACCCACGATTTCGTGCTGGCCAGCGCGGTGATGGTGGCGGTGCTGGTCGCCAACACCATCGTCCGCCAGATCTTCGGCTACTCGTTCTCCACCTGGCGCCTGCACCTGCGCGGCGAGACCATCAAGAGCGCGCGCGACGTCGGCTGGGTCAAGCACCTCAGCGCCGGGCGGATGATGCAGAAGGACGTGCATCCGCTGGCCGCCACCACCAGCGTGGCCGAGTTCCGCCGCCGCTTCCCGCTCGGCTCGGGCACCCGCGTGGTGCTGGAAGACGAGAACGGTCATTACGCCGGTCTGGTCACCCTGGCCGCCGCCTACGCCGATGGCGTCAACGCCGACGCAGCCATCGTCGACTACGCCGGCAACCGCGACGTGGCCCTGCCAGCCGACACCGACGTGGTCACCGCCATGCGCCAGTTCGACCTGACCCAGAGCGACGAGCTGGCGGTGGTCGACGACCAGGGCAAGGTCCTGGGCGTGCTCAGCGAAAGCTTCGTGCGCAAGCGCTACGCCGAGGAACTGGACAAGCGCCAGCGCGAGCTGATGGGCGAGCGGGTGGATGATTGAGGGGCGGGGATTCGGGATTCGGGATTCGGGGGGATTCGGGATTCGCAGGATTGCTGCCCCCCTGAGAGGTTGAGGGCCGTGATCGCATGTCGTAGGAGCAGCTGCTGTGGGAGGGGCTTCAGCCCCGACGCATCAACGCCAGAGCAGCGGGAATGCAGGGCACCTCCAATCGCCCTGGAGCGTATGCGCAGGAGCAGCTTCAGCCGCGACGCATGACGCCACGATGGGCGCGGCTGAAGCCGCTCCTGCGACACAACAAGACGCGACTGCGTTGGTGCGTGGCACCAATACCACGCGCCGTTGCAGAGCAGATCGCTTGACCGTCCAAGCGGCGCATCCCCGTTGTGGGAGGGGCTTCAGCCCCGACGCCTGCCGCTGAACGCGTCGGGACTGAAGTCCCTCCCACAAGAATGCTGCTCACGCCGGTGGTGCGGGAACAGCGCGGAAATCTCACACCCAATCCCGCGCGCTCTTCGGCAGCCGTAGGCTGTCCATCCCCACTCCCCAATCACCGCAGCAGAGCCACCCGCTGCGCCAGCTTCTTGGCCGAGATGCCGGCGCGGGCGCCCAGTTCCTGGGCGAACAGCGACACCCGCAGTTCTTCCAGGTCCCAGCGCAGCGCTTGCCACTCCGGCGTGTCGCCACGTCCGGCCGCAGCCGCGTCGGCCAGTGCGTCGACGAACGGCTTCAGTTCCAGCATCCGCGCCTGGTCGCGCGCCGGATCGCGCTTGGCGCGTTCGGCGCGCAGGATCATCGCGCGCAGGTAGCGCGGGAACTGCGCCAGAGCGGTGGCCGGGGTCTCGCGCAGGAAGCCCGGATGCAGCAAGGCTGCCAGTTGCGCGCGAAGGTCATCGAGGTTGCCGCTGGCCCAGCCCATCAGCGGCGATTCCAGTTGCGGCTTCAGTTCCGCGGCCGCGCCCATGATCGCCTCGGCCAGTTTCAGCCGCTCCATCGCCTCGCCGAACAGCTGCTTGGCCGCGGCATCGCGACGCTGGGCAAAACTGTCCGCATCGCGGATCGCCTCCAGCCCCTGTTCCAGCAGCGCATTCAACGCCGCTTCCACCAGGTCGCCGCGCAGGCGTTCCTGCGATTCGATCGCCGCGTACAACAGCCCGGTCTTGGGCGAGACCGGCAACTGCTTGCGCGCCTGCTTGACCTTGTCGGCCAGGGCGATCTCCAGCAGCCGACGCACGCCGCGCGGATGCGCCGCCTCGGCCTGCGCACGGTCGGCGAAGATGCGCAGGGCGGCGCTGTCGGCCTCGTCCACCAGCGCCGGATACGCCGGCACGCCGGCTTCGCCCGGCACCTGCAGCGGGATCGGCGTCGCCGGGAACTCGCGCAATCCGGTCGCGGCCATGGCGCGGCCGGCGCGCGCGGCGAAGGCCTGCCCGGCACGTTCGCCGAAGCGCGCGCGCAGCGCGTCCAGGTCGCGCGACTCGGCCAGCACCTTGCCGGCCTCGTCGCGCAGGCGCAGGTTCATGCGCAGATGCGGCTCCAGCGTGCTCTCGTCGAACTCCAGCGCACTCAGCGGCGCACCGGTGGCACGCTGCAGGAACCGCGCCAGCTCGCCACGGATGTCGTCGGCGCTGGGCTGCGGGAAGGCCTCGTAGAACGCACGCGCGAAGTCCGGCGCCGGCACGTAGTTGCGCCGCAGCGCCTTGGGCAGGCTGCGGATCAGCGCCGCCGCCTTGTCGGTGACGAAGCCCGGCGCCAGCCACGACAGCCGCGCCGGGTCCAGCGCGTTGAGCAGGTGCACCGGCACCTCCAGGGTCACGCCGTCGTCGGCCGCGCCGGGTTCGAAGCGGTAGTGCAGCGGCAGCCGCGCATCGCCTAGCGGGAAGTACGTGGGATAGCGCTCGGCGGCGCTGCCCTCGCCCGGCAACAGGTCGGCCAGCGACCAGTGCAGCGCGCGCCGCTGCTCCGGCGCCAGCGCCTTCCACCAGGCGTCCAGGCCGGAGGCGGAATGGATCTCGCCGGGAATCCGGTCCAGATACCAGCGCGCCTGCCAGTCCTCGTCGGCGACGATGCCGGCGCGACGCAGCTTGGCCTCCTCCTCGTGCGCCTGCGCCAGCACCTTCTGGTTGTCGGCGACGAAGCTGGCGCGGGTGTTGATCTCGCCCGGCACCAGGCCCTGGCGCACGAACAGTTCGTGCGCGCCGGGCGGATCGATGCGGCCGTAGTGCACCGGCTTCTTCGGCGCCAGCACCAGCCCGAACAGGCTGATCTGCTCGGAGGCCAGCACCTGTCCCTGCGCGCGCGACCAGTGCGGATCGAAATGCTTGCGCGCCAGCAGGTGCGGCAACTCGGCGATCACCCAATCCGGCTCGATCGCCGCGTTGGTCAGGCCCCACACCTTCTGCGTGTCCAGCAGCGTCGCCGGCAGCACCCACGGCGGCGGCTTGCGGGCAAGCGCCGAACCGGGGAACAGCAGGAAGCGGCGCTGCCGCGGCGCCAGGAAATCGCCCTTCTCGGTGCGATGGCCGACCTGGGTCGGCAGCCCGGCCAGCAAGGCGCGGTGCAGCGCCTGGTAGGCGGCGGCACGCTCGCGTTCGCTGGCGCGCGGCGCCTCCCCTGCCTCGGCGGGCGCCGGTGGCGGGGGCGGAGCCGCAGGTGCGGGCGTGGCCGGCGTACCGGTGCCGCGGCCTTCGCGGGCCAGGCGCGCGGCGCGGTGCAACTGCCCGCGGGTCGCGCGCGCCGCGGTCTCGGCATCGCGCGCCGGCGCGGGCGCGGAAGCGCCGGCCAGCAGCGGCCGCAGGGAGGCCTCCGCCGGCTCCTCGGTCCAGCCCAGCTCCGCGCACAGCAGATGCAGCTGGCGGTGCAGTTCGCGCCACTCGCGCATGCGCAAGAAGCCGAGGAAATGCCGGCCGCACCAGTCGCGCAGCTTGGACTGGGTCAGGTCCTCGTGCGCCTGCCGGTAGCCGTCCCACAGGCGCAGGATGCCGACGAATTCCGAGCGCGCATCGGCGAACTTGGCATGCGCGTTGTCGGCAGCCTCGCGCGCCTCCGGCGGGCGCTCGCGCGGATCCTGGATGCCCAGGAACGCGGCGATCACCAGCATCGGCCGCAGGCAGCCGTGCTGCTGCGCCGCCACCAGCATCCGCGCCAGCTTCACGTCCACCGGCAGCCGCGCCATCTTGCGGCCGATCTCGGTGAGCTTGCGCAGGCCATGGCGGTCCGGCTCGCCGACCGCCCCCAGCTCCACCAGTTGCTGCCAGCCATCGGCCACCGCACGCTCGTCCGGCGGCTCCAGAAACGGGAAATCCTCGATCCGTCCCAGCCCCAGCTGCAGCATGCGCAGGATCACTCCGGCCAGGCTGGAGCGGCGGATCTCCGGATCGGTGAACTCCGGTCGCGCCTGGAAATCGGCCTCGGCGTACAGCCGGTAGCAGATGCCCTCGGCGATGCGGCCGCAGCGGCCCTTGCGCTGGTTGGCACTGGCCTGCGAAATCGGTTCGATGTGCAGGCGATCGAGCTTCTGCCGCGGGCTGTAGCGCTTGACCCGCGCATAGCCGGGATCGACCACGTAGCGGATGCGCGGCACCGTCAGCGAGGTCTCGGCGACGTTGGTGGCCAGCACCAGACGCCGCTTTGGGCCTGGGTTGAACACCCGGTCCTGGTCGGCGTTGGAGAGCCGCGCGTACAGCGGCAGCACCTCGGTCTCGCGGTACTTGCGCCGTTCCAGCGCATGGTGCGCATCACGGATCTCGCGTTCGCCGGGCAGGAACACCAGCACGTCGCCGCGCGGATCCAGCCGGGTGATTTCGTCGATCGCCGCCACGATCGCCTGGTTGACCGTGCGGTCACCGGCGTTGTCGCCACTCTCGGCGTCGGCCTCCTCGCCGCCCGCCTCCTCCAGCGGCCTGTAGCGCACCTCCACCGGATAGGTACGGCCTTCCACGCTGATCACCGGCGCATCGTCGAAATGCGCGGCGAAGCGCGCGGTGTCGATCGTCGCCGAGGTCACGATGACCTTCAGGTCCGGGCGCTTGCGCAGCAGCTGCTTCAGGTAGCCGAGCAGGAAATCGATGTTGAGGCTGCGCTCGTGCGCCTCGTCGACGATGATCGTGTCGTAGCCGGACAGCCAGCGGTCGCTGGCGATCTCGGCCAGCAGGATGCCGTCGGTCATGAACTTGATCCGGGTCTGCTCGCCGACCCGGTCGTTGAAGCGCACCTGGAAGCCCACCGTCTCGCCCACCGGCGTGCGCAGCTCCTCGGCCACGCGGCTGGCCACCGCGCGCGCGGCGATGCGCCGTGGCTGGGTGCAGCCGATCATGCCGGCGGCGCCGCGCCCGGCGGCCAGGCACAGCTTCGGCAACTGCGTGGTCTTGCCCGAACCGGTCTCGCCGGCGATCACCACCACCTGGTGCTCGCGGATCAGCGCGACGATGCGCTCGGCCTCGCGCGCGATCGGCAACTGCGGATCCAACGTAATCGCCGGCTGCTGCGCCGCGCGCGCGGCGCAACGCGCCTGCGACGCCTGCAGCGCCTGTTCGAACGCCGTCTCAAGCGCGGCATTGCCGGGCGCGGCCTGCCAGCGCGACCATAGGCCCAGCAGGCGGCCACGGTCGCGGGTCAGCGCGCCGTCGATCGCGGCGCGGCGTTCGCGCAGGCGTGCCGGCACGGAAGGTTTTTCGATAGCGTTCATCAATCGGATGCCATTGAACGTTGAATCACAGCACATGCTTTAGTCTGTCTATTGTGACGCCATCTCGTCTGTAACCCCCAAAGAGGAACTCCCATGGCCAAGAACAAGACCCCCGGCAAGACCAAGAACGCCGCCAGCAAGGCCGTCGCCGGCCAGCCGCTGGCCGGCCTGGCGCCGTCCGCGCCCAACATCGATATCGGGATCGGCGGCGGCGATCGCAAGAAGATCGCCGACGGCCTGTCGCACTACATGGCCGACGCCTTCACCCTGTACCTGAAGACCCACAACTTCCACTGGAACGTGACCGGGTCGATGTTCAACTCGCTGCACCTGATGTTCGAGACCCAGTACACCGAGCAGTGGGCGGCGCTGGACGACGTCGCCGAGCGCATCCGCGCCCTGGGCTTCAACGCCCCCGGCTCCTACAAGGAATACGCCGCGCTGACCTCGATCCCGGAAGAGGAAGGCCTCAGCGACAGCGCCGACTGGCGCGAAATGGTGCGCCAGTTGGTGGTCGGCAACGAAGCGGTGTGCCGCACCGCGCGCAAGGTGCTCAAGACCGCCGACGACGCCGGCGACGACCCGTCGGTGGACCTGCTGACCCAGCGCCTGCAGACCCACGAGAAGTACGCCTGGATGCTGCGCTCGCTGCTGCAGTAAGGGATTCCGCCCTGCCTGCCTGGCAGGCAGGGCGCGCCGTCCGCGCGCCCCTTCGCGCGGCGCGAGACGCGCGAGACGTTGGCTGGGTGCACTGTGGGAGGGACTTCAGTCCCGACGCCTTTCGATCTCGGCCCGCGACAGGCTCCGTCTGCCACGACCGCAAGACAGTCGCCACCTACAGACCAGCGCGCGTTCGCCTGACACGCGCTTGCGCACACCAGGAAGCCAACCGCCCTTGCGCGGCGCGGTATCCTACACAGATGTCTTCCCCCGCCCACGCCTTGCTCAGCCGCGTCTTCGGCTACGACCAGTTCCGCGGCCTGCAACAGGACATCGTCGAACACGTCGCCGCCGGCCACGACGCGCTGGTGCTGATGCCCACCGGCGGCGGCAAGTCGCTGTGCTACCAGATTCCCTCGCTGCTGCGCGACGGCACCGGCATCGTCATCTCGCCGCTGATCGCGCTGATGCAGGACCAGGTCGAGGCACTGCGC
>NZ_NQYT01000097.1:0-15826 GCF_009192935.1 Xanthomonas sp. LMG 12461 | reverse complement strand
CTTTGTCGACGAAGTTGTGGGACGCCAATCCGGACAGATTGAGGCCGGCGAACGGCAGCGTGCCGGCGGCGCGGGCCTGGCCGCCAAGGCCCCAGAGCGCGGCGCCGGCGGCGATGCCGACACCGGCGCGCAGCACGCTGCGGCGGCCCGGATCGGCGGGGGTGGACACAAGGGACGGGGCGGGGGAGGAAACAGCGGAAGACGACGAACGCACATGCCGAAGCATGGACACCTCCTGTGGTCATGATGGGCGAGCCGGGCCTACGCCCCCTGACGCACCGGCCACCGCAGTCTGCCAAGCGCAGGCAGGCAGGTCTGCGACCCGCTCCGCACTCCCGGGCGGCGCGCGGCGGCGCCAGCCTGCGTGCTAACGTGGTCGGCCCACCGGTGGGCGTCCAGGACGGTTGCAGCAGCAACGATCCGATCGCGCCACCATCGCCAGCCTCCCCGCCCGCTCGTTCGCTGCTCCCATGCCCGACTATCGCTCCAAGACCTCCACCCACGGCCGCAACATGGCCGGCGCCCGCGCGCTGTGGCGCGCCACCGGCATGCAGGACGCCGACTTCCACAAGCCGATCATCGCCATCGCCAATTCCTTCACCCAGTTCGTGCCCGGTCACGTGCACCTGAAGGATCTCGGGCAACTGGTCGCGCGCGAGATCGAGCGCGTCGGCGGCGTGGCCAAGGAGTTCGACACCATCGCCGTGGACGACGGCATCGCCATGGGCCACGACGGCATGCTGTACTCGCTGCCCAGCCGCGAGATCATCGCCGACTCGGTCGAGTACATGGTCAACGCGCACTGCGCCGATGCGCTGGTGTGCATCTCCAACTGCGACAAGATCACCCCCGGCATGCTGATGGCCGCCCTGCGCCTCAACATCCCCACCGTGTTCGTCTCCGGCGGGCCGATGGAAGCCGGCAAGACCAAGCTCGCCGACCACAACCTGGACCTGATCGACGCGATGGTGATCGCCGCCGATCCCACCGCCTCCGACGAGAAGGTCGCCGCGTTCGAGCGCAGCGCCTGCCCCACCTGCGGCTCCTGCTCGGGCATGTTCACCGCCAACTCGATGAACTGCCTGACCGAAGCGCTGGGCCTGGCCCTGCCCGGCAACGGCACCGTGGTCGCCACCCACGCCGACCGCGAGCAACTGTTCCTCAAGGCCGGCCGCACTGCGGTGGAACTGTGCCACCGCTGGTACGGCGCCGAAGACCCGCGCGCGCTGCCGCGCGGCATCGCCACCTTCGAGGCGTTCGAGAACGCGATGACCCTGGACATCGCGATGGGCGGCTCCACCAATACCATCCTGCACCTGCTCGCCGCCGCGCAGGAGGCCGAGGTGCCGTTCACCCTGCGCGACATCGACCGCCTGTCCAAGCGCGTGCCGCAACTGTGCAAGGTGGCGCCGAACACGCAGAAGTACCACATCGAGGACGTGCACCGCGCCGGCGGCATCGTCGCCATCCTCGGCGAACTGGCGCGCGGCGGCCTGCTGCACACCGACCAGGCCACGGTGCACAGCCGCACCCTGGCCGACGCCATCGCGCAGTGGGACATCACCCAGAGCGACGACCCCGCGGTGCAGACCTTCTACCAGGCCGGGCCGGCCGGCATCCCCACCCAGGTCGCCTTCAGCCAGGCCACGCGCTGGCCGAGCCTGGACGCCGACCGCGCCAGCGGCTGCATCCGCGACGTCGCCCACGCCTACTCGCAGGAGGGCGGGCTGGCGGTGCTGTACGGCAACATCGCCGAAGACGGCTGCGTGGTGAAGACCGCAGGCGTGGACGAATCCATCCACGTGTTCGAAGGCAACGCCAAGGTGTTCGAAAGCCAGGACGCCGCAGTCAAGGGCATCCTCGCCGACGACGTCAAGGCCGGCGACGTCGTGGTGATCCGCTACGAAGGCCCCAAGGGCGGCCCCGGCATGCAGGAGATGCTGTACCCGACGTCGTATCTGAAGTCCAAGGGCCTGGGCAAGCAATGCGCCCTGCTCACCGACGGCCGCTTCTCCGGCGGCACCTCCGGCCTGTCGATCGGCCACGCCTCGCCGGAAGCGGCGGCGGGCGGCGCCATCGGCCTGGTCCGCGACGGCGACCGCATCCGCATCGACATCCCCCAGCGCCGCATCGACCTGCTGGTCTCCGACGCGGAACTGGCCACGCGCCGCGCCGACCAGGACGCCCGTGGCTGGAAGCCAGCGGAACCGCGCCCGCGCAAGGTCAGTACGGCGTTGAAGGCCTACGCGTTGCTGGCGACCAGTGCAGACAAGGGGGCGGTGCGGGACAAGGCGATGCTGGAGGGGTGAGGCATTTCCTCCAGCAACCTCGGCGGTTGATGCGCCGTTACGCCTTCATCGTCACGGGTGTAACTCACACGACAGTTCGAACGTCGGATAACGTAGCCAGCATTGGCGCACGGAGCCCCGGCCAACATCAGGCAAGTCATTGATGCAGGGCGGGAATTTCCCGCTTTGCAGACGTCTGGCGTTGGTGGATACTTGGGGCATCACCGCTTTTGGGCCGTCCAAATAGTAGTTAGGCCGCAATGGAAAGAACTTCTGGGAAGTGCGATGAATGCGGGAGCCGATACATCGCAACGGCTTCAAGCATGTCATCGCTTTGTCCAGAGTGCGCTCATATCCTGTATGGCACTCCAAAGTGTCCACATGAGTTCATTTCAGGGCTATGTGCCATCTGCGGCTGGGATGGCTCCAGTTCGGCATACATTCAATCTCTACTCTGGTCGCGTCCGTCGTCGGCCTAACAACTCATTCAAGCCGACGTCGCTTCGCGGCGCGGCTTAATTCAAGCATTAGGCGCCATGGACGCAGATCGGGATTTTGAAGTAAAGAGCTATCAAGAGATCGCCAACTTGACGCTTGGCGGCTACCAGCTTATCGAGGCACTGCTAAAGACTTACTTGCGTAACTACTTCAACATCGCCAAGCATCGCTTGGGTCGCGACTTCCACTTCGGCTTCACGGGCAGCGACTATGACAACGCCGCGCTTGGCACACTCCTGAAGGTCTTCGCAAAGACATGCTCAGACTCTCAGCTTGTCAAAGATCTCCAAGCCGAGATTCCTCATCGAGACTATGTTGCCCATCAGGCTTCGCTGGTCATGTTCCGGCGACAGCCGTGCAGTTCGGAGGAACTTCAGGCGCTGTCCAAACAACTATCAACCCGTAGTAGTTCAATTTCTGGCCTTCTGACTCGCTTGAACAACGTGCACAACCTTCTTTTGGCGCCCTACCGCGGAGAACCCGGGCTTGGCGCCTAACAATTCTGTTGAGGCTAGAGGTAATTCCATTTGTGCGTGGGTACACTCATGTCCATGCGGGCTGAGCACCGGTTCGTTTCGAGGCCTGTAGTGCTCCACGCTGCAAGGCCTAACATCTCGTTCAAAGCGGACGCACTGACGCGCGCCGCTTAACTCTAGCGTTGGGCATCACAAGTATGAGCTACACGCTGCAGGCAGTGATCGCAAAATCGGGAGTGTTTCCCGATTCTTTACCGTTCGAGTTGGAACGGGTCCAGCTCCAAAATGGCTTCGAGCTCGTTCCGCTCACATCAACTATTCGAGATGTACATGGGATTGCCTTCTGTCCACTGACTGATGAAGGAGACGAAGAGCTTCCACTGTCACTCCTGAAACTTTGCGAGCCCTTGAGTGCAGGCGGAGAAGTTGCCTACATAGAAGCAGAGATTTTTGGTGGAGCGGGAATGCAAGCTCACGCAATTTTCGCTCATGGCAAAGCAATTGGGTCGCCAGTAGTCGCTCAATCCGCCATCAACACTGCTCTTGCTAGGCTTGGCGCAGAGCGGGGAGAAGCCACGGACGAATTCGAATCGGTCGGGCTAGGTTTGCACCGAGATACAGATCAATGGGTGCCGAGAACATGACGCCCAACCAATCGCTCCATCGGACCGCTCCGGCGGCCGCTGAACTCAAACGTTAGATGCCATGTCCAAGCTCCTCTCGATCCTGCTATCGACAGTTCTGCTCGGTGGATATTCCGCCGCTGCATGCAGTTCTTCACTCGACCTGTATGGTGCTTTCTTCAAGGCCGGCCATCCCATCAAGGGTGAGACGATCGACGAGGCTGCAACTGGGGCAGACCAAATTGCCAACTTGAATCGCTCTGTCGAGCTAATCAAGCGCCACCCGGACGTCAGGTTCGAGATTGCGGGCCATACGGATCAGTATGAGTGTTCCGGGCAAGAGTGCCGCTATCTCGCCCAACGTCGAGCGCTTCTCCTATACAGGTTCCTGCTAGCCGCTGGCGTGGATCCGCTTTGTGTCATTGCTCTAACCGAGTACGGGTCCACTCGCCCGATCGCTGGCAAACGGGAGGAGAACTCGCTCAATCAGCGCGCCGAGCTAAACGTGGACATTGAGCCGTAAAGTGCTCCAGCATGGCACCTAACAATTCATTCAAGCCGACGCCGCTTCGCGGCGCGGCTTAATTCAGGCGTTAGGCGGTGGTGGAGCAAATCAGCTGGTGGGTCGGGCTTCGTCGGTTGGCTGGCATGCCGGCGGTCGGTTCCGGCAAGTCGCTGTTACCGTTGCTGGTTGCAGTAAGTTCGGTGCTTTGCCCTTACCCGTCATTCCCACGCTACGCTCGTTGCACTTGGATTCGGTGGCAGCACGCATCGGTGCGTCGCTGGGCAAGCTCCATCCCGCGGGCTGTGGCACACTTGGTCCAGGCGGCAGTGCTGGGGAGCAGGGTTGCACAATCCAACCTTTGGGGCCACTTACTGCCTAACAACTCAGTCAAGCCGAAGTTGCTTCGCAACTCGGCTTAAGCTCCAGGGAAGACGGGCCACGATGAAGCTCACCGCGATTATGCTGTTGACGGCGTTCCTCACTGTGGGAATGGCATATGCAGGGCCGCCCGCCGCAACGCCAATACGCTTTTCAGTGCTAAAGGAAGACACCAATTCGGTGTCGCAGATCATCGGGCTCTGCGATGGCACACGCGAGGACGACGAGTTCGGTTGCCGGCTCGCGAGGATCAATTTGGTCAAGGGAGACGAGCTCCAGCGCAAGGTGCTTGGTGGCGGCCCAGAGCAATGTGTACTTGGCGTCTCATCAGACGGCCAGGAGGTCAAGTTTCGTAAGACCGCTGACAACACTTGGATTGCAGTATCGCCCCCGTCCGTGCTATGCGGCATCGTCAGCAGCTACACGCTGGCAAGTGCTGGTGCCCACGCAGCATGGAAACTAACGATCACAAGCAAGAAGACCGATTCATCCATGCCGATGTGCAAGTCGTTAGGTGAAACCAGCGAAGAATTCTATATCGGCTTCCCATCGCTCGCGTGCCAGAATGTCAAATTCGGCCCCAACCCCGGCTTCTGATCCTATTTCTCTAGGGATAGTCTGATCCGAAGGGCAATGGATGAAGAGCAATGGATCCAGGTTCCGACGTCCCCCCGGTTTCATACGATGGCTATACGTCGACCGTCCTGCGGTTTTGCCCTTGGTGCGGCAAGGACCTTCCGTCTTCGCTACAGTCCGAGTGGTACAAAGAACTCGCTGAGCGTGGCTACTCAGACCCAGGAGGCGATGACCTCATTCCCGAACAGTTCAACTCAGATAGGTGGTGGCGTGGCCGCGCCCTAACAATTCATCCAAGCCGACCGTCCACTGGCTACGCCAGCGGCGGGCAGCTTAATTCAAGCGTTAGGCGGCTGGCATTGGCTTGGTGTTGGAGCCGCGTTTGCATCCACCACATCGGCGGCTGACACTTGGCTGTGTCACCTCATCGAATGGTCAACGTGGCAGGCCCTGTATCGGACGCAGCACCAGACAACACGGTCGTCGGCGTATTAGTTCGGCGCGCCATCTTCGTTGGGCCATCCCGGCCTAACCAGTCAATTAAGCCGACGTGCCTACGGCACGCGGCTTATTTCCAGTGTTAGGCCGTTGGCATGAACTCACTGCAGACCAAAAGATCGATCCTGTTCGGTGCACTTATCGCTCCTCTCGGGGCACCAGTGGCATTCTTGCTGTACTCGCTGGCGTCCGCTCTAGTGCGGGAAGGGCTGCCAGGGCTCAAGGATTGGCCCATTGCCGTTGTAATATATTTTTCTTTCGGTCTACCCATCGCATATGGAGCGATGGCCGCTCTCGGCTTACCCTACGTCACGTGGCTTCGGTGCGCTGGCTATTTGAGTTGGCTCAGTGTATGCGCTGGTGCTTTCATAGCCGGAACATTTTCGCTGCCGGGCAGTCTCATGCTTCTAGGCGTTGACTCACAGCCCTATCTTGCCAATTTCGCAGCTGGCGGCTTTATCGGTCTCGTTTGTGGCGTATTGTTTTGCGTTGTTACGGGGCCTAAAAATTTATTCAAGCCGGCACCGCTTCGCGAAGCCGCCAACTCAGGTGTTAGGCGGTAGTGTTGTGCGTGCGGCGCGACTTACGCCATCGGTGACAGCGATAGCGCTTCAGCGGTCGGCCTCGGTTCGCAATCCTCACGTCTACCGCCATCGGATCGCCCGCTACTTGGTCATCCAGCTTCGTTGCTCTGCTGCGCTCATTGCCTATGGTTTCGGTCACATCCAGCGGCCAGCATCTCGGGCGAGCCCCAATACCGCTATTTGTGGCATGCTCGGCTATTGGCGCAAGTGCTGGGGAGCACGCTTCTTGCTCACCACCTCCTGGCACGACCGTCTAACTATTCATTCAAGCCGACCCCGCTCCGCGGTGCTTCTTAACTTAGGCGTAAGGTTGCACCCCCAATGTCCAGCATTGTGAACGGCCACATCCACTGCTTCCGCTCGGAGACTGACGTCGAGGCCCATAACAGAAGGGTGCTTAAAGGTCTTGGCGATACAGGATCTTTGCTAGTCAGGCCCATCTTCTCGTTGTTACCAGACCATCGCGGACATAGTTACTACGGCCATCTCATCCACTTCGCCGCCTACTACAAAGAATTTTGGGATCTAGAGGAGGAATGGATAGTGGCCTACGAGAGCCTTTTGGAGTCACTAGTATGGGATTCATCGGAAGTAATGCATCAATGGACTGGCGCGCGCACTGTGTGGCGATCCCAGGGCAGCCAGCAGATCGAGAGTATCAGCGGCATGAAAGTGGTCACCAGAAAGACATTTCCGTACGATCTTGCCGCGGGCGCAACCTAACCAATCATTCAAGCCGACGCCTTCGGCGCGAATTAACTCAGGCGCCAAGGCCCAAACAGCGTTTCCTCGAAAATGTGATGATCAATGCCCGACCTAAACGCTATTCGTTCAATTTCCATCTCGCTCACTGAAGACGAACTACGCTACTTAGTCTCATGTGGCAGCGCTCTGGTAATGAACGTGCCCGAAGCATCGTTACCCACCTACACACACTTCTCGAAACATCAAATCATTGATTTTTCCAGGCGAATTCGCAGCCTCATGAATTTCCACAATATAGACATGTAGGCATCCAGTCCTGAACGGTTTTGGGAAAAAAATTCATCCAAGCCGACGCCGCTTTGCGGCGCGGCTTAACTCAGATGGCAGGTGTAAAAAATGGAATTCCGAACACTCAAGTGCCCACACTGCAAAAAGAAGGGAGTCAGCCTGGTCAAGAAGCTCCTATCCGGACCCGCCTTCGAGCATCGTTGCAGTAAATGCAACAGGTACTGGGGTGTTTCGCATTGGGCGGCCTTAGCGTCTGTGACTTGCGTTGTTGCCTATATCGTCTATCTCGCACTCGGGGGACCAGTTCCATTTGGCTCGCGTACTTTTGCGACCATTGCGTTCACTCTTGCGCTTTGCATACTTTTACTCATGGTGCCAACCGTCAAAAAATAGGCTGGCACCTAACAGTTCATTCAAGCAGAATCGGCGTGCAGCTTGCATGACCAACGTCGCGGGCGCCCTGGCTTGCCGGCGATCGTCGGCAGGGCATCGACCAGTCCTCGAAGACCACCGCGTCGTGCCGGTTGGCTCCGGTCACGCAGACCGCCAAGTGAACGCCATTGCGGTCGACGATCAGATGCCGCTTGGTGCCGAGTTTGCCGCGATCGGTCGGGTTCGGCCCGGTGTACGCTCCCCCCGTGGGGAGGCCACACTGGCCGCGTCCAGGCTGGCTCGGCTCAGGTCCAGCTTGTCGGCTCGCCGCAACTCGGACAGCAGGACCTGATGCAGGCGATGCCGGACGCCGGCGGCCTGCCAGTCGCGTAACCGGCGCCAACAGGTCATGCCGCTGCCGTAGCCCAAATCCAGGGGAAGTTCTTCCCATGGGATGCCGGTACGCAGGACATAGACGATGCCGTTGAGGGCCTGCTGATCTCTGACGCGAGGCCGCCCTCCTTTGGGCGAAGGCTTTACTGATGGGATCAGCGGTTAGATGCGCTTCCGCAGCGCGGCGGGGATCTCTTTGCGACGGGCCATGTCGCCAATTTTGCCACCTGCGAATCTGTGTTCAAATAGGTTTTGTTAGTGACTCTTAGTCCGGTTCCATCCATGCATCCTTGCTGATCGACAGGACATCCCATGATTGCAGGCAAGAGCAAACTCGATCGCAAAAAGCACCTGGCGTCGATCGTCGCCGGTCATCTCGTGTCTCTCGGGCACACCGCTTCGGTTGTGGAAGGGAGGGTCAATTCGGCCGGCCACAGGGATCAGGTGCTCGTGGATAGCGCGATCGGCCTGGTGCATGTCACCGCATCGAGCAACACCGAGCCGAACGGCAGCATCCTGTGTTCGGATATCGAAGACGGGGATCAGTCGTTCCTCGCCGACAAGGAAGTCGTGGCTTTTGGCTGGAACACCCGCGATGGGCGGACGACGGTCATGCTCGTGCCTGCCGAGGCGGTGCGCGGCAACAAATCGATGACCAAGGATCAGATTAGGTCGGCTAGCATTCGCGCGTACACCCTGATGCTGGGGCCACATGCATGAGCCTCGATGCAGGCACGACCGGCCCGAGCCGGCTTGCTTCACGGCTCAGGCACCATTTTCCACCCAAGAAGGCAGACCGCCCGATGAAATCGCTCCGCCGCTGTACGCTTCTTGCACTCGCATTGCTGGTCTTCTGTTTTTCTGCCACGGCGGGAAATCCCCAAGATGCGGTAGTGACCTACCCCGCCGATGCCGCTGTGCCGATCTCGCTCACCTTGCTGACGCGCCAGGGAAAGGTAGGGCGCGACAACGCGATTTACGACAACTACCGCCCACAGGTGCGATTCTCCGGTGAGAGTAAGGACGTCATGTGTGCAGTACGCATTCCCAAAGCGCAGCAGAAGATCGAACCCGGCGAGACCGCTGCGGTGTCTCTGAGCTGCATCGAGCAGTTCCACGTTTTGGAAAAAGACAGATCGTTCATCGCCTATGAGGGCGGGCGCAAGGTCGGCGAGGGCACCCTGCGTTGATGGCGCTGGCAACGTCAGGCGGCACGGCGCGCCAGCGCAGAGCCGGCATCGGACCGGCGTAGCGCGTCGTTTGCGCGATGCGGAGTGTCCCCGCCCTTCCAGCGCGCGACGCACTTCTCGCTCGCTGATCGCGTGCCCCTTACAGCCGGCCATGCACTGGAAATCGATCTTTGCCTATGCTGCGCTGCTGTTTGTTCTTCGGTGCGGCGTTGGCTTTTTCAGCGGCTTATTTGAGCTAGGCGGCTTGGTGAATGCCTGGACCCTTCTCTCTTTCCTGCTCTGCGCCGCACTCTTCGCACACCTCGTGTTGCGTGTGGCGCAACACCGCCTCGCGCACGCCTGCCTCATCCTGGTCATCTACGCCGCCTTCGCGGATGTTCTCGTGGCGCTATTGCCACCAGACATGACGGACGAACCAGCCATGTTTGTCGATCTGGAATGGCTGCAGCTGCTCGCCTCCGCAGGCCTCGGCCTGCTTGTCGGCTGGGTGTTTCGGCGCGCGGCCGATCAACGCCGGCTGCTGTAGTCGCGTGCAGCACGCGACTACACCTGCCAATGTCGCCCGAAGGTTAGCTGACGCTCATGGTCAAGATCATCAGATTCGTTGGAAAAGGAACGGCGCTGCTCCTCCTGGCAACGCTTGTCGCATTGGTCGCTTACGATGCGCTCGCTGTCCGCCCACATCTGGCCCGAATCCGCGATCTGCTCGCCCACGCCAATCCAGAAGACGCCACTCCTCCCGAAGCGATTCGCAGGCTGATCGATGCGAATGTGGGATCGCCCTCCCCGCATGCGGCTCGCCTGGTGACGTCCCTCGTCTACACGGATTTGGCGCAAGGTCAGTCGCACGTGCGCAACGCGCTTTGGAGCGTGCTGCTACCGGTGCACTTCGACGAGTCGCACATCTACGGCCTCTACTGCAGTCTTTCCTACAACGGCACAGATCATGGATTGAACAGCTTTGCCAATCGGGAATTCGGCAAACCGCTTAGCCAGCTCTCACCACTGCAGGCAGCGACCACCGTTGCGGTCACCCATGCTCCTACAATCTACTTGAAAGATCGCGACAAGCTGGGCAGGCGCGCTCGGACGCTATTGGCAAGGTCCCGGCCTCCGCATTAGACCTCCATGCTGCAACAGGCGACGCCGCCGTTTCGTCCACACCGACTCTCCTCTGACATGACCCGGCACAACGGGATTGGCACAACATGAAGAAGACAATCGCAAGCATTGCCATGACAGCGACCTTGACGAGCCTGCCGCTCGCAGCACCAGCGTCTGAGCCAATGCCATCCATCAGCCAAGCGACACTGCAGGAGTCCGAGAGCGAATACCAGCACAGCCCGCTGTGCGGCAAGGACGAACTCACCCTGTGGACGTGCCAGACACGCAAGCGAGAGTTTTCACTATGCTCGTCGAAGGCGCTCAACCGGACCTCGGGCTACCTGCAGTACCGAGCGTCGGATGGCGGCAAGCTGGTGCTGCAGTACCCTGCGGAGAAAAAGCCGCCGACGGGGCTTTTCACTTACAACACGTTTCCCAACGGAAACGCATCGATCGAGTTCAGCAACAGCGGCTACCGGTACAGCCTGTTCGACCCGCTCAGATCCGCTTCGTCCATCTCCGTCTCCGGACCTGGAGCGGCGGACAAGACCACGCAGATCGCCTGCGGCCCGAACCAGACGCTGCAGCTCAATTACACGATGCGGCTGATGTACGACGCAGGCGTCTGGGTCGATCCCTGAATGCGATGATCCATGTCGCAGTGTCGGTGTCCCGCTCGTCCGGACCGGCCGCCCGCCGACTGCGGTGGCGGTAGCGGTCGACGCAATCTGCGCTTGCTACACTCGGCGCGACGGCCCGGCTCCCGCGAGCGACCAGGTCGACCGCCATGCCAAAGCCGCCACACCTTACGTTTTTTTCCGCAACCTCTTTCTCCCTCATCGACTATCGGTGCCATCATGAAACAAGCCATCGCGCTTCTGCTGCTTGCCTTCGCCTCCTCGTCCGCTTTCGCGGCGGGCAGATCCTGCGAGGAGTTGAAGGCCGAGCTCACCGCGAAACTCGATGCCCACGGCGTCAAGGACTACACGCTGAACATCGTCGACAACGCCGACGTCAAGGATCGGAAGGTCATCGGCAGTTGTGCGGCGGGAAGCAAGAAGATCGTGTACAGCAAGAACAAGCCGTCGACCTGATCGACAGGAGCGGTCACCTCATGCGAGTAGCTTGGAGCGACGGGACGCGGCGTATCGTCCTTGCGCAACGGATGGGCACGTCATGCAGGTAGAGGATCATTCGCCGCAGGCCTGGTTTCTACTGCGCGACGACGACACGCTCCTGCTCGACGTCAACTGCAGCCATGGGCCGGTCGGCTACGCATGGACCATGGCGTTGAACGAGGAAGAAGCGGCGCAGTACCACGCGCTCGGGCGCGATGTCATCGTGCAGCTCGCCGAACAGGTGCAATGGACCGCGCCAGGGGTACTGGGCAGCCGGTCGCCGTATCTCGCCCGCAAAGTGGATGCCGAGACTCGCCAGCGCGTCACCCTGGCCATCAAGGCCTGGAATCAGAGCGACTGACGGTCCTGGGTGTTCTACCTGGAAATCAACGCAACTCTTCTGATCGTGCCAACTGCATTGCGCAAGCCACATCCGGCAATCGGCGGATGCACCCCGACCGGCATCGCCAGCGCAAGCCACCCCTTATCACATCCAGCCCCGCTCTGGCAGGATCCATGACAAGCTGGGCACCCGGAAAGAGAAAGCCGCCATGCATGACATGACCTGGAGCGCTTCCGCGAAAAAGGCAGCCAAGGCACTGTTCGACACCGCGCTTCAACGCGAACTCCAAGCCTACCTCCAAGAGTTCAAACGCAGTGCCGCAAGCATCGACACGCCGGACGCTCTATGGCCCCTGGTCAACCAAACCGTCAAAAAGCAGCGCGAAATCGCTCAGACATACGACTACCGCCCTTTTGCGTCGCGGCATCATTCAGGAAGCGGAAGTAGGCGCGCTTGGTGACGAGAAGGCCAGACACATCATCGCCCTTGCAAGCCTGAAGGTGTGATGTATCCGATCGCGTATCGAACTGCCGCCGTCTACGGAACACGATGCAGTACGCCGGCACCAATCCCCGCCGGAAGGCCTTGCGTCCGACATACGCTGCTACGGATGTGCTGAATTTTATGGCGATTCGCCGGCTGATGCAGCGCGCCGTCGCCCTTTTCTCGCAGCATTGCGAGATCGCGCCGACGCTCGGACTGTAGTAGGTTCATCGCGTACGGGTCGATGGGCAGACCCGCCGACCCGAAGACAGGTGCCGATTGCCATGCGTGTATTTCTGGACGACGAGCGCGAGACACCCGATGGATGGACAAGAGCCTATTGGCCGGATGACGTCATCGCGCTGCTCCAAACCGGGAAGGTGGAGGAACTCAGCCTGGACCACGATCTCGGCGATGATGCGCGCGGAACAGGCTACGACGTGGTGCTCTGGATCGAGAGGGCGGTAGCGCTTCGGTCCTTCGTCCCGCCGAGGATGCACGTCCATTCTGCAAACACTTCAGCGGGAGATAAGATGCGTCTTGGGATCAAGGCGATCGAGCGGCTAGCGGCAAAGAACAGAACCGATGCATGATCCCATTGCGATGCGGCTGAGATGATGGATAAGCCGACTGCTTGTCCGGCACGTGCCTACTGCTCCGATACCTGACACTCGCAGATGATCAATCCAGATTGGACAACCAGAGGCAAATCGGTCGCGCAGTTGATCGAAGAGCTCAAGACATTCGAGAACCAGGACATGGAGGTCAGAATCTCCGTCGATGGCGGCAACACGTCCTTCCCGATTTCGCTAGTTGGCAAGACGGATGGCAAGTATGCCGTCTTGAGGAATTGCGAGGACAATCCTTCCATCGTTCATCATGTGTCTGAGGGTGGTTAGCGATTCATTGGCGCGGTACTTCAATCTCAGCTTTCACACTGATGGCAATCCTCGCCGCAGCGTCCTCCCCGTGACAGTCGACAATGACAGAGAATCCGGAAGCCCAACGTCGCAACGCGCCCCGCACAACGGTGCAGTCCGAGCCGCGCGCATCCGAAGAGACTGCGCTTCCCCTTCCGAAGGAAACGCTCTGGGCCTTGTTCGATTACTTGAACGACGCGCTCGCCGATGGCTGCGATCACTCCTTGCGGCTCACCACACAGTTCCTCGCGTCCCAGGATGTCGCTCCGGAGTCGGTCATCCCCTGGCTCGGTGCGCACGGAGGCTTCTGCGATTGCGAGGTGCTGTTCAATGTCGAGGAGCGCTGGGGCAAGCCGTGACCGGACATCGACCTGATGCATGACCTTCCGCATCACTTCCTGGCCGATCTGCTGCTGCATCCTGCGCAACCAGGAAGCAAGGCGACTGCGCTCGTCTCCGGCCAGTGGTGCGCCATTCTCTGCATCGACCAGCAACAGTGGTCGGCCCGCCTCACCTTCACCGGCAGCCCGGCGCCCGGGGTCACGTTCCGCGCAGGGGTACAGTTGCTGATGCCTGACGCACTTGCCCACTTCCCGGCGGGCGCCGATTTCACGCTCTGGGCGAACGGCAGCGAAGGGACAGGCCACGTGGTCTTGAGGGCGGCCTGACAGGCACACGATATCCGCATGCACATCGACATCACCCACCACGTGGACGCCAGCGAGCCCGACGACGGGTACGGTTACTACTATGCCTACACCCTCTACCGCTTCAGCGACGGCAGCGATCGGTTGCTGGCGCGCAGCTACGACGACGATGCGGATCATGCGCATTTCCTGAACATCGAAGTGGACGGGCACGTGCGCTTGATGATCGACGCGGACCTGCGGCATCCGCTGCTGCTGGCCGCCGCGGCGTACCTGGGCGAGACCGGCAAGCGTAGACTGCGCTGGCTGAGCGGCCGCGGCGACGGTTACGAGCCCCTGCCCGCCCAGCCCACCATCGGACCAGCGGAGGCTCCATGAAGCGCGTCACCGGGATTGGCGGCATCTTCTTCAAGGCACAGGACCCGGCCGCGCTGCAGGCCTGGTACCAGCGGCATCTCGGCATCGACGTGCAGGCCTGGGGCGGCACCGCCTTCGCCTGGAACGACGGCAGCGGCGCGCCGGTCACCGGCTCCACCGTCTGGTCGATCGGCGCGGCGGCGCAGGAGCCGCACTTCTCGCCCGGCACGGCACCCTTCATGATCAATTACCGGGTGCACGATCTGCACGCGCTGGTCGCGGCGCTGCGCGAGGAAGGCTGCCACGTGCTGGACCGCATCGATGAGTCCGAATACGGCGCCTTCGCCTGGGTCATCGACCCGGAAGGCAACAAGGTGGAGCTCTGGCAGCCGCCCGCCGGGCAGTAGTGCCCGCTCCGGCCGGTCGACTGGCCGGCCGGTAGCACGGGACGCCCGACCGGTCAGCGTCGAACCAGCCCCGCCGACATCGCCCGTGCACGCCGACCGGCGGGTTGGCGCCACCGACCGGCGGCACATGATCTTCGCTCGCCCTGCACTGCGCTATCACTACTGTCCGCGCTCATTGTCCTGATCGGGATCCGCGCCACCGATGAATGCCTCCCTCCCGAGTTCCCCCTCGCCCCTGCGTCCCTTCGCGGCGCGGGTCCTGGTCGTCATGGCGCTGGGCGCGCTGGCGCTGCTGGCCTGGCAGTTGTCGGAGCTGCTGCTGATCGTGTTCGGTGCGGTGGTGGTGGGCGTGCTGCTGCACGGGCTGGCCACGCTGTTGCGCAAATGGTTGCCGCTACCGGAATGGGCGGCGCTGGCGCTGGTGATCCTGGTGCTGGTGCTGGCGCTGTCGGCGATCGTGCTGTTGTTCGGCGCCGAGGTCGCCGCGCAGATCGACACCTTCCGCGCCACCTTGCCGGCAGCCTGGAACAAGTTCCATGCCTGGCTGCAGTCCGGCCCGCTGGGGCCGCAGATCGAGCGCATCCCCGACCAGTTGCGCGACGGCGCCTCGACCCTGGCCACGCATGCCGGCGCCATCGTGCTGTCGGCCGGCGGCGGCGTCACCGACGCGGTGCTGATGATGGTCGGCGGGCTGTACCTGGCCGCGCAGCCGCGGCTGTATCGCCAGGGCCTGCTGCACCTGCTGCCGCGCGACCGTCGCGGCGTCGCCGACGAAGCGCTGACCGCCAGCGGCCAGGCGCTGCGCGCGTGGCTGACCGGCCAGTTGCTGGCGATGGCGGTGATCGGCACCCTGACCGGCATCGGCCTGTGGCTGCTGGGCGTGCCGGTGGCGCTGGGCATCGGCCTGTTGACCGCGCTGCTGGACTTCATCCCCATCGTCGGCCCGATCGTGGCCGCGGTCCCGGCGATCCTGCTGGGCTTCACCGTCAGCCCGCAGGTGGCGCTGGGCGCGCTGCTGCTGTTCGTGGTGCTGCAGCAACTCGAAGGCCATGTGCTGCAGCACCACGAACAGC
>NZ_NQYT01000096.1:0-23188 GCF_009192935.1 Xanthomonas sp. LMG 12461 | reverse complement strand
TGTGTGTCAGTAGACACGGTCAGATGTGGTCTGTCTGACGAAGGCCACGTTCATATTCATGAAACAAGTATCTGGCATGCAGAAGACCGCATACGCGCGTTCAGTCTGTCACGTGGGCTCGGAGATGTGTATAACAGGCAGCTGCCGTCCCGAATCCCGGCCTTCAAGCGACAAATGGACGGAAATTGATCCCCAACCCGGCCATGCCCTCGACCTCGCCGATCAGGTCGGCACGCTGCAACGGCCGCGACTCGATCCACGGCTGCGACAGGATCAGGTGCAGGTTGGCGCCGTCGGCCTTCAGTTCCAGCGCCGGGATCGGGTCGGCCTCGTGCGCGCGGTGCAGCAGCACCGCCAGGCGCAGCAGCGCGGCCTTGCGCTTGGCGTTGAGCAACAGGCGGTCGGGCAGCGCGTCGAACGCGGTCTTGGAGACGTTGCGGCGGTGCGTGCGCACCAGCGTGGCCAACACCTGCTGCTCCTGCCGCGAGAAGCCGGCGATGTCCGAGTGCTCCAGCACGTAGGCGCCGTGCACGTGGTACTGGCTGTGCGCGATGGCCTGGCCGAGTTCGTGCAGGCGCGCGGCCCAGCCGAGCATGCGCGCGTCGTCGGCATCCAGCGCCCAGTCGCCGGCGACCTGCTCGAACAGCGCCATCGCGGTGTGCTCCACGCGCGCGGCCTGCGCTTCGTCGATGCCGTAGCGCTGGGTGAGCGCGGCGATCGCGGTTTCGCGCGGATCGTTCTCGCCGCCGCGGCCGAGCATGTCGTAGAGGATGCCTTCGCGCATGGCCGCCTTGCTCACCATCAGCCGTTGCAGGCCCAGGGCCTGGAATGCCGCCTCCAGCACCAGCACGCCGCCGGCGATGATCGGCCGGCGGTCGGCGGACAGGCCGGGCAGGTCGATGTCCTCGATGCGCTTGGCCAGCAGCAGGCGGTCGCGCAACTGCGGCAGCGCCTCGGCGGTGATCGCGCCCTTGGTCAGCTTCATCGCCGCGCAGATCTCGCCGATCGCCTTGTGCGTGCCCGACGAGCCCAGCGCCTCGTGCCAGCCCAGCGCACGGTACTGCCCGGCGAACTGCTGGAACTCGGCGCCGATCTCGGTCAGCGCGTCCTTCCACTTCTTCTTGGACAGCTTGCCGCCCGGGAAGAAGCGCCGCGTGCTGGCGATGCAGCCGGCCTGCAGGCTCTCGCGTTCCAGGGTCTGGAAGCCGCTGCCGATGATGAACTCGGTGGAGCCGCCGCCGATGTCGATCACCAGGCGGCGTTCGTCCGGCTTGGGCGGCTGCGCATGGGCCACGCCGAGGTAGATCAGGCGCGCTTCCTCGCGGCCGCTGACCACTTCGATCGGATGGCCCAGCGCGGTTTCGCCGGGAATCAGGAAGGTCTGCGGCGAGCGCAGCTGACGCACGGTGTTGGTCGCCAGCGCGCGCACCCGCAGCGAGGGCAGGTCGCGGAGGCGCTGGCCGAAGCGTGCCAGGCATTCCAGCGCGCGCTGTCGCGCCTCGGTGGACAGTCCGCCCTTGTTGTCCAGGCCGTCGGCCATGCGCACGGTCTCGCGCAGGCGGTCCACCACCCGCAACTGCCCGAGCTGGTAGCGGGCGATGACCATGTGGAAGCTGTTGGAACCCAGGTCGATGGCGGCCAGCAGGTCGCCGTCGCGCAGCGGCGGATGAGTGGGGGAGGTGGCAGGCATGGCGGAATGGTAGCCGATGCGCGGCGCGCGCCGTTGGCGCTGCGCCGCGGTGTGCTCAGAGCCCGTCGAGCAGGGCCAGCTGCGCCGAATGCGGCGGCTGGTCCTGGCCCGGGGCCAGCTTGCGGTAGTTGCCGTCGGCGTCCAGTTCCCAGGCGTTGAGATTGTCGGCCAGGTAGTTCTGCAGCACCTCGCGGTGGATGCGCTTGACCAGGTCCGGATCCAGGATCGGGAAGCCGGTCTCCACGCGCCGCAGCAGGTTGCGTTCCAGCCAGTCGGCGCTGGCGCAGAACAGTTCCGGCGCACCGTCGTTGCCAAACCAGTAGACCCGGCTGTGCTCGAGGAAGCGGCCGACGATCGAGCGCACCCGGATGTTGTCGGAGACGCCCGGCACGCCCGGGCGCAGGGTGCAGGCGCCGCGCACGATCAGGTCGATCTTGACCCCGGCCTGCGAGGCCGCGTACAGCGCGCGGATCACCTGCGGCTCGTTGAGCGCGTTCATCTTGGCGATGATGCGGCCCGGGCGGCCGGCATGCGCCAGCTTGGTCTCGCGCTCGATCCGGTGCAGCACGCCCGGGTGCAGGGTGAAGGGCGATTGCAGCAGGCGCTTGAGGCGGATCTTCGGCGCCAGCCCGGACAACTGCTGGAACAGCAGGTGCACGTCGTTGCCGATGTCCACGTCGGAGGTGATCAGGCTCAGGTCGGTGTAGGCGCGCGCGGTGCCGCTGTGGTAGTTGCCGGTGCCCAGGTGCACGTAGCGGCGCAGCTTGCGGCCCTCGCGGCGCACGATCAGCAGCATCTTGGCGTGGGTCTTGTAGCCGACCACGCCGTACACCACCTGCACGCCGGCTTCCTGCAGGCGGTCGGCCAGGCCCAGGTTGGCCTCTTCATCGAAGCGCGCGCGCAGTTCCACCACCACGGTGACGTCCTTGCCGTTGCGCGCGGCCAGCACCAGCGCATCGACGATCGCCGAGTCCTTGCCGGTGCGGTACAGGGTCTGCTTGATCGCCAGCACGTTGGGGTCGATCGCGGCCTGCTTGATCAGGTCCAGCACCGCGGTGAAGGCGTCGAACGGGTGGTGCAGCAACACGTCGCCGGCGGCGGCGATCTCGAAGATGCCTTCGCTGTCGCGCAGCGTGCGCGGGTTCATCGGCGGATACTTCAGGTCCGGGCGCTGCACCAGGTCGTAGACCTGGTTGACCCGGCTCAGGTTGACCGGGCCGTTGATCCGGTAGACCGCGTTTTCCGGCAGTTCGAAGTTCTGCAGCAGGGTGCGCACGATCGACTTCGGGCAGTCCTCGGCGATCTCCAGCCGCACCGCCGGCCGGTAGCCGCGGTTGACCAGTTCGTCGCGCAGCGCCAGCGCCAGATTCTCCACTTCCTCCTCGTCCACCACCAGTTCCGAGTTGCGGGTGACGCGGAACTGGTAGGAGCCCATCACCTCCATGCCCGGGAACAGCTCGTCGACGAAGGTGGACAGCACCGAGGACAGGAACACGAAGCTCTGGCCGCCCTCGGCCAGGCTTTCCGGCAACTGGATGATGCGCGGCAGCGAGCGCGGCGCGCGCACGATCGCCAGGTGGCCGACGCGGCCGAACGCGTCGGTGCCTTTGAGCACCACCACGATGTTCAGCGACTTGTTGAGGATCTTCGGGAACGGATGCGCCGGGTCCAGGCCCAGCGGCGACAGCACCGGCATGATCTCGTTGCGGAAGTAGGCGCGCAGCCAGCGCTTCTGCCGCGCGTTCCAGGAATGCCGGCCGAGCACGCCGATGCCGGCGTCCTTCAGCGCCGGGCGCAGCACCTCGTTCCAGCAGCGGTACTGCTGGTCGACCAGTTGCGCGGCGCGGTCGTGGATCGAGGTGAGGATGGCGTTGGGGCTCATCCCGTCCGGTGCCGGCGGCAGCCCGAATTCCTGCGCGTGGCGCACGGTGGCGGCGCGGATCTCGAAGAACTCGTCGAGGTTGGTGCAGGAGATGCACAGGAAACGCAGCCGCTCCAGCAACGGCACCTGCGGATCCTGCGCCTGCGCCAGCACGCGGAAGTTGAAGTCCAGTTGCGACAGCTCGCGGTTGATGTACAGCGCGGGGTCGCGCAGCGGGTCGCTGGGAATGTCCGGGGGCGGCGTGGGCGGCAGGGCAGGGGCGCGGCGGGGCATGGTGTCTCTCGTTAGGCGGAGGTCAGGGTGGCATGGTCGTGCCGCGGATGCACGCGCCCGGCGCCGAAGTGGCAGGAGAAGGTGCTGCCCTTGCCGACTTCGCTCTCGATCTCCAGCCGCGCCTGGTGCAGGCCGAGCACGTGCTTGACGATCGACAGGCCCAGGCCGGTGCCGCCGCTCTCGCGCGAGCGGCTGCTGGAGACGCGGTAGAAGCGCTCGGTGATCCGCGGCAGGTGATGCGCGGGAATGCCGTAGCCGCTGTCGCGCACCGCCAGCACCGCGCCATCGCCCTCGCGGGCGAAGGTGATGCGGATGGTGCCGCCGGCCGCGGTGTAGCGCACCGCGTTGGTGACCAGATTGGAGAAGGCGCTGTGCAGTTCCTTGTTGGAGCCGACCAGGTCGCAATCGGCCTCGTCGTGGACCTCGATGCGGTGCCGGCCCTGGCTGTGCGCCTCGGCCTCGCGGCGCAGCGTGGCCAGCATCGGCGCCATCGCGATCGACTCCTCGTTGGCGTGTTCCTGCGATTCCAGCCGCGACAGGGTCAGCAGATCCTCGACCAGCTGGGTCATGCGTTGCGACTGCTTGCGCATCTCGGCGATCATCGGCCCCGAATCCGGAAAGTCCTCCGGGTCGAGCATGTCCAGGTAGCCGTGGACCACGGTCAGCGGCGTGCGCAACTCGTGCGAGACGTTGGCGACGAAATCGCGGCGCACCTGCTCCAGTTGCAGCAGCTTGCTGACGTCGCGCGCGACCAGCAGCCAGTGGTCGTCGGAATAGGGGATCAGGCGCAGGTTCAGGCGCAGACGGTCGTCGACCGGGGAGGGCATGTCCAGCATCGGCTCGGCGTTGCGGCCGCCGCTGAGCCAGTGCGCCAGCGGCATCGGCTGCAGCCGCTCCACCACCGGCGCGCCGAGGTCGCCGGGGTGGCGCAGGCCGAGCAGGGTGCCGGCCGCCTCGTTGAACCACTGGATGCGCTGGCTGTTGCGGTCCACCACCACCACCGCATCCGGCAGCGCCGCGGCGGCGGCGCGGTAGGCGCGCAGCATGTCCAGCAGGCGCCGCTTGCGCACGCGCATTTCCGCCTGGCTGCGGTACAGCAGCCGGTCCAGTTCGTTCCACACGCCGGTGCCGGCCGGCGGCTCCCAGCGCTGGCGCGCGGTCAGCCGCCGCAGCACCCGCCGCAGCCGCCAGTAGTGCCAGCCCATCACCCCCAGCGACATCAGGGTCAGCGCCATCCACACATGGCCGCCGATCCAGCCGATCAGCAACGCCAGCAACAGCAGGCCGGCGAGCGTGCCGAGGGTCTTCAACCAGGCGGAGCGGATGTGGCGGGGCATCGGGAACGCACTCTGTCGCAAAGGATCGTGATCCGTCCGCCGTTATAGCAGGCGAAGGCGGCGGTCAGATGGACGCAGAGAAGCGATAGCCGGAACCGCGGACGGTCTGCACCATGTTTTCCACCGAGAACGGCTCCAGCGTCTTGCGCAGGCGGCGGATGTGCACGTCGATGGTGCGCTCTTCCACGTAGACGCTGCCGCCCCAGACGTGATCGAGCAATTGCGCGCGGCTGTAGACGCGTTCGGGATGGGTCATGAAGAAGTGCAGCAGGCGGTACTCGGTCGGGCCGATCGGCACCGGCGCCTCGCCGGCGAACACCCGGTGCGCGGCGCCGTCGATGCGCAGGCTGCCGACCGAGACGCTGCCGTCCTCGTCGTCCTCGCGGGTGCGACGCATCACCGCGCGGATCCGCGCCAGCAGCTCGCGTGCCGAGAACGGTTTGACCACATAGTCGTCGACGCCGGCCTCCAGGCCGCCGACGCGGTCGTTCTCCTCGCCGCGGGCGGTGAGCATGATGATCGGCACTTCGCGGGTCATCGCATCCTTGCGCCAGCGCCGGGCCAGTTCCAGGCCGCTGGTGCCGGGCAGCATCCAGTCCAGCAGGATCAGGTCCGGGACCCGGTCGGCGATCGAGGTCTGCGCCTCGCGGGCATCGCCGGCGTGCACCGGCTCGAAGTCGCCCTTGCGCAGGGCGAACGCGACCATGTCGCGGATGGCCGGCTCGTCGTCGACGATCAGGATGCGTTTCTGCACAACGGCACCGTGGAACTGGGGAGGAAGGTCGCCAGTAGACTACGGTTTTATTACGTTTGAGTGACGGCTGACACGGGCGCGTTTCAGCGCCGTTGCATGTCCGGGTCCTGCACGCCCTGGCGGCGCAGTTCCAGCACCGTCGGGGTGATCGCGGCGATGCGGGCGTCGATGCGCGCGCGTGCCACGTAGTCCAGGTCGCTGCGCTTCTTCAGGTTGCTCAGCTGGATCAGGGCCTGCTCCGGATGCCCGTTCAGGTAGGCCGCCTCGGCATACGCCTCGCCGGCCCGGGTGTCGTCGCCGGCCAGTTCGCAGGCACGGGCGAAGGTGCGCTGGAACACCGGATCCTCCGCGGCGGCCCCGAGCAGCGGCCGCAGCACCGCCTGGGCGCGCTGGCCGGCCTGGCGGCCGCCCTGTTCGTTGAGGGCGGTCGCATAGCTCAGCGCCACCGCCCGGTTGCTGGGCATGCGCTTGACCAGCGCCTCGAAGCGCTGGTCGGCGGCCTGGTTGCGGCCGGCCTTGGCCTCGGCCTCGGCCACCGCCACGGTCAGCCACCAGTTGTCCGGGTGCGCCTGCAGCAGGCTTTCCAGCGTCTGCGCGACCTCCTGCGCACTGCCGCCGGCACGCAGCCGGGCCAGCGCCAGGCCATAGCGCTGGGCATCGCTCAGGCCCTGCTTGCTGCCCTGGCGCAGGCCTTCGTACTCGCGGATCGCATCGGCCGGGGTGTTGGCGCTGAACACCCGCAGCCGCTCTCGGGCCCATTCGAACTGGCCGCTGGGGCCGCGCGCGTAGTTGGCGAACGGCAGTTGCAGGCCGCCGGGCAGCAGTGGGTTGCTGGGCGCGCCCAGCGGCTGGCTCAGCGACACGTCGTTCGGATCGACCCGCTCCTTCAGGGTGCCGCCGGGCACGCTGGTGGTCAGGGTCAGGGTGTTCTTCTTCATCTGCTCGGCGCGCTCGCGCGCCTCGCTGATGCGGGTGGTGGTGACCGGGTGGGTCATCAGGAAGTCGGGAGTGCTGTAGCCGCCCTGGTTGCCGCGCATCGCCAGCGACATGCGCTCGAAGAAGCCGGCCATCGCGTCGACGTCGTAGCCGCTGCGCGCCAGGGTGCGGATGCCCAGACGGTCGGCCTCCGATTCGTTGGAGCGGGTGTAGTCGATCTGCCGCTGCTGCATCAGCCCCAGGCCGCTGGCGATCGCCGCCTGGGTGGCGTCGCCGCTGGAACGCCCGCCGGCCTGCTGCGCCGCGACCACCGCGGCGAGCATGCCGAGCAGGATCGGGATCTGGTCGCGCTGCGCCCGCTCGACCCCGCGCAGCACGTGCTGCTGGGTGACGTGGGCGATCTCGTGCGACAGCACCGCGGCCACCTCGTCCTCGCGCTCGGCGGTCAGTACCAACCCGGCGTTGACCGCCACGTAGCCGCCGAGGGTGGCGAAGGCGTTGATCTGGCGGTCGCGCAGCATGAAGAAGGTGAACTTCTGCTGCGGCTGGTCGCTGTTGGCGCCGAGCCGGGTGCCCATGGTCTGCAGCCAGTCGTCGATCAGCGGGTCCTCGAGCACGTAGCCGTAGCTGCGCAGCTCGGCCAGCATCATCTTGCCGTACTCGGCCTGGCGCGCCGGGGTCAGCAGCTCGCCGGCCGAGGAGCCGATGTCCGGCAGCTTGTTCTCCTGGGCCGGCGCCACGGCGCAGGCGGTGGCCAGGGTGATCGCGAAGGCGAGCGGCAGCAGGCGCAAGACAGGCTCCAGGGGCAGGCGGACGCCGGGTGGCGGCCGGGACGACGGTGAATCCGGGATGATTCGCAGTGTTGCGGCAGCGGCCTCGAAAATCCACCCGGCCGCTACCATAGTGGCTTGGACCTTCTACACCGCCCGGAGTTTCCCGTGGACAACCCAACTGCCGACACCGGCCACGCCGGCGGCCCGCCGATCACCCTCTATTCCACCGCGATCTGCCCGTATTGCGTGGCGGCCAAGAACTTCCTCAAGAGCAAGGGCCGCAGCTGGAACGAGGTGCGGATCGACCTGGACCCGGCCGAGCGCGAGAAGATGGTCGCGCTGGCGCGGCGCACCAGCGTGCCGCAGATCTTCGTCGGCGACGTCCACGTCGGCGGCTACGACGACATGATGGCGCTGCACCGCGCCGGCAAGCTGGAGCCGCTGCTCGACGGCCACGCCCCCGAGGCGCAGGCGTGAGCGGCGCTGCGACGGGCGAGGGCGGCGTCTCCGGGGAGGACCGGGTCCGCGCGTTCACCGAGTTCCGCCAGCGCATGAACCAGCGCATCCTGGCCGAGCCGAACCAGGTGGTGCGGCGCTTCTTCGCGCTCGACACCCAGACCTACCAGGCCGGCGCGCTGGACGTGAAGACCAAGGAACTGCTCGGCTTGGTCGCCTCGCTGGTGCTGCGCTGCGACGACTGCATCAGCTACCACGTGGCCCAGTGCAAGGAGGCCGGGGTCAGCCGCGAGGAGTTCTTCGAGACCTTCTCGGTGGGCCTGGTGGTCGGCGGTTCCATCGTGATCCCGCACCTGCGCCGCGCCGTGGACTTCCTCGACACGCTGGAGGCCGGCGAGACCGCCGCCCCGGCGCAGCACGCGCACGACTGAGCCGCTTCGGGCTGCCCTGATGGCCACCGGCGCCTGCGCCGGCGGCCGTCCGGTTTTGGGCGCCTTCACCGGCTTCGGGCATAATTACCGCTGAAACCTCCTTGCGCCTGCAGCCCCGGTTCCCGGGCGGCGCTCCCCCCTCTTGTACGGAAACCGCAACCCTATGACGCAGACAATCACGGTCATCCGTGGCGATGGCATCGGCCCGGAGATCATGGACGCCACGCTGTTCGTGCTCGACGCGCTGAACGCCGGCCTCACCTACGAATACGCCGATGCGGGCCTGGTGGCGCTGGAGAAGCACGGCGACCTGCTGCCGGCCGCCACGCTGGAGTCGATCCGCAAGAACAAGGTGGCGCTGAAGAGCCCGCTGACCACGCCGGTGGGCGAGGGCTTCAGCTCGATCAACGTGGCCATGCGCCGCCAGTTCGACCTGTACGCCAACGTGCGTCCGGCCAAGTCGTTCCCGAACACCAAGTCGCGCTTCGGCGCCGGCGTGGACCTGATCACCGTGCGCGAGAACACCGAAGGCGCCTACCTGAGCGAAGGCCAGGAAGTGTCCGCCGACGGCGAGACCGCGCTGTCGATGGCCAAGGTGACCCGCAAGGGCTCCGAGCGCATCGTCCGCTACGCCTTCGACCTGGCCCGCGCGACCGGCCGCAAGAAGGTCACCGCGGTGCACAAGGCCAACATCATCAAGTCCACCTCGGGCCTGTTCCTGAAGGTGGCGCGCGACGTGGCGGCGAACTACCCGGAGATCGAGTTCCAGGAAATGATCGTCGACAACGCCTGCATGCAGCTGGTGATGCGCCCGGAGCAGTTCGACATCATCGTCACCACCAACCTGTTCGGCGACATCCTGTCGGACCTGTGCGCCGGCCTGGTCGGCGGCCTGGGCCTGGCCCCGGGCGCCAACATCGGCGTGGACGCGGCGATCTTCGAAGCCGTGCACGGCTCGGCCCCGGACATCGCCGGGCAGGGCAAGGCCAACCCGTGCGCGCTGCTGCTGGGCGCGGCGCAGTTGCTGGACCATATCGGCCAGCCGCAGAACGCCGAGCGCCTGCGCAACGCCATCGTCGCCACCCTGGAAGCCAAGGACGGGCTGACCCCGGACCTGGGCGGCAGCGGCAACACCATGGGCTTCGCCAAGGCCATCGCCAGCCGCCTCTGAGCGTCCGGAAGATCGCAGAAATAAAGAAAGGGCGCCCCAGGGCGCCCTTTCTTTTGCTCGGAAACTTGTCTGAAGCCAAGCCCGCTCATCGATCAAGGGGAGCCGCTCTTGCGATTCCCCAATCCCGATTCCCGACTCCCGGCTTCAATTCCGCGACTGCAACTTCGACAGCAGGCGCAGGAACTCCAGGTACAGCCACACCAGCGTGACCATCAGGCCGAACGCGCCGTACCACTCCATGTACTTGGGCGCGCCCTGTTCGACGCCGCTCTCGATGAAGTCGAAATCCAGCACCAGGTTCAGTGCCGCCACCACCACCACGAACAGACTGAACAGGATGCCGACCGTGCCGGAGGCGTGGATGTAGGGGATCTGGATGTTGAAGAAGCCAAGCACCATCGTGGCCAGGTACACCAACGCGATGCCGCCGGTCGCCGCGACCACGCCCAGCTTGAAGTTCTCGGTGGCCTTGATCATGCCGCTGCGGTAGGCGAACAGCATCGCGAACAGGGTGCCGAAGGTCAGCAGCACGGCCTGCAGCACGATGCCGTTGAAGCGCACTTCGTACATCGCCGAGATCGATCCCAGGAAAAAGCCTTCCACCAGCGCGTACAGCGGCGCGGTGATCGGCGACCATTCCTTCTTGAAGATCGTGATCAGGGCCAGGATGAAGCCGCCGATCAGGCCGCCCAGCGCGTAGCCGGCCACGCCAGGAGCGATCATCGCGTTGCCCGCGGCATCGATCGAAACCGACTGGCTCCAGGCGAATACGGCGGTGAGCGCTGTCAGCATCAACAGGATGCCGGTCTTGTTGGCGGTGCCGTTCAGGGTCATCGCACCGCTGTCGCGCGCGACGACCGTGCCGTTGCCGGGCGAGACCACGTTGCCGCTGTGCAGATCGAGGAAGGTGGATTCCTTCAGGGCGGGGTTGCCGCTGCGAAGCATGCTGTTTTCTCCTTCAAAATGGCTCTCGGCCGATGCCGATGGCAAGCCGTGAGCATAGCGCAGGCGATGTTGCGTGCATGCGACGTTGACAGCGGGCCGCAAGCTTCCCACAATAGCCGACCTTTCCGGCCTTGGCCGCGAGGGATGTTCCGCCGGGGTATAGCGCAGTCTGGTAGCGCGCCTGCTTTGGGAGCAGGATGTCGGGGGTTCGAATCCCTCTACCCCGACCAATCCGATGTCCAACGGCGGAAAGGAATGCGACAATCCAGCCAGGGCGCCCGTAGCTCAACTGGATAGAGCACCGGCCTTCTAAGCCGGCGGTTACAGGTTCGATTCCTGTCGGGCGCGCCACATGGCGCCGGGCAGGAGATGCAAGGTTTCAATGGTGGCTGTAGCTCAGTTGGTTAGAGTACTGGATTGTGATTCCAGATGTCGGGGGTTCGAGTCCCCTCAGCCACCCCATTGATCGCGTGACCCGATGCTTCGCGGGGTGTTGCAACGAAGCAAAAAAGCACATAGAATGTGCGACTCAGTTTCAGGGCCGTTAGCTCAGTTGGTAGAGCAGTTGACTCTTAATCAATAGGTCCAAGGTTCGAATCCTTGACGGCCCACCAAATAAAACAGCCACTTAGCGCAAGCCAAGTGGCTGTTTTTCTATGCGCCGGGGAAATTCCCGGGAAAAATACTCCGGGTGTGCACTACTTGCGCGTCGGCGGCGGCACCAGCGGTAGGTCGTGGGCGTACCGGTTTGTCGTCTCCGGGTTTGCGTGTCCCGCGGCGTCCTGCTTGTCGCCCCGGTTGCCGGGGGTGTCGGTGATGTCGCGATGCTTCAGGCCATGCAGGTCGGACCGCGTTTCGGCGTCGATCACCTTCTCCTCGAGCGCCATAGCGATCATGTGTTGCCAAGCGCTCGTGGTGTACCGGGACGCCAACACCACCATCTTGGTCGTCTACGGCAGCAACGGCGAATACATCACCTCCTATGTGATCAAGTCTCCGCAGACTAAACCGCCGCAGTAACCCGTAGAGCGCGCCAACTGGCTCGCGGAGCCGAGTCGAACCCTATTTTTTGGTGGAAAAAGAGAGGGCCGCTTGCGCGGCCCCTCTCTTTTTCTAGCTCGCTTCAGTTTTCCGCTTGGTGGCTGGCTTCTTTGTCGCCAGCGTTCGCGCCTCCTTCTTGCGGGAGCTTTCGACTGCTTCTGCTTTAGCGCGAGCTGCTTCCATCATCGAGGGATCGACCCCAAAGCTCTTCTGCAAGATATCTTCAAGCTTGTCTGTCTCAAAGAGCATCTCAACGTCAGAAGGTTCCAGCATCACGCTTGGGAGTAGCGCTGTGCCATATGGTGCGCGAGAGGACACTAGGGCCAGCATCTCTCGAGCGCCAGAGTAGAGGATACGCGCTACGTTTACGGCTACAACCTCAGGGTTGAACGCGCTTTTGTAGGCCTGTCGGCAACCGTCAACGTCGATGCGAAAGGTCACAAGAACTTGCAACGAGATTACATAAGGCCTGCTGTCATCGCTTTGATCGATGCTTAGCATGGCGAAATGGGATCCGTCAGAGTCGTACATGACCTGGGCGCGGACGACGATCGGTAGAGGCTCGTCTACGACACTTTGGCCAATGCTGGGTATCGCTCGTACGCTGACGATCGTGTACTCAGGGGCGTCAAGCTGCAATGGGCTCGGCTTCATCGTTCGCTGCTAGTTGCGTCAGTGCTTCATTAGCTTGGGTATACCCAGCGCGGTTTGGCATGGAGCTGTATCCCGATCTGCGTGCGGTTGATTGACGCGAATCAAGGTTTTGGCTCTGAGCCCAGATGTATGCAACGCTGCCCTCTCTTTTCGTGATTGCAGCAGCCGGAGCAAGCTCTTTTTGGGCTAGCCTGAAGTAGACGTCTCCGTCATCCTCCGTTGGGCTAAGAGTAAAGCTGGAGCGGCCCAAGCTAATGCTCAGGTCAACGGTGCCGCTAAGAGCTTGCACATACTGGAAGAGGGTGGAGAGTAGGAAGTCGCCGCGACCCTCGAACTTCGATACCGCAGCTTGAGACTTGCCAAGCTGTGTGGCGATTTCTTTTTGTGTGAGGCCAGCAGCTTCCCGAAGCGCGGCCAAGGGTAGGCTTCGCAGCGCATCTTGAAATGCTTGCTGCACATCGGCGTGGCCCTGAAGGCCGCGTGCACTCAGGAAATCTTCCAGGCGCATGGTACTCATTGTTGTCTTCTTCCCTTGGTTTTCTTGGCGACGACTTTGCTGGCCATATCGGCCGCATTCGTTTTGTCTAGATGGGCATCAAGTAGATCATCCGCAATGGGGATGAATTCCTCGTAGAACTCATCAACGCCGTAGGCGATCTTGTCGCCGCCGACGAGCAAGATCCCTCGACGCTTTGTGTCGAACGCAAAGAAGATGCGGAACTGCTTGTCCGCGCACTGAACACGAAGCTCCTTCATGTTGTGGTGTCGTGAACGGTGTATGCGATCCACGTGTGGACGGCCCAGAGTTGGTCCCTTAGCCGCAAGGAGCTGCATTGCCCCAGCCACCTTAATTTGTTCATTTCCCGAGAGTCCGTCGAAAAATTCCTGGGCCTCGGTGAGCAGTTCAACGACCCAGGTCATCAGGATAACCTTGGAGTTATTTTTCTACAACTGACTTCGTTGCGAAAAGTCAAGCGCCCCCCTTCATTCCTTGATCCGCCTGGGCCTTCGATCGCCAATCCTAGCCGACACGGGGGCTTCCAGCGAGCGACCGCGCGAGTAAAGCATGGCCATCGCCGTGCGGCTCCCCAAAGACCGCCGCGATGGTCGTGAAGGCGCGGCCTTCAGGGGATAGCCGGATCAAGGGCTCGGGAGCGAGGCCATCCAGGCCGGCGTTGGGGTATCCATCCGCAGATGGCATAAGTCCAAGGTTCGAATCCTTGACGGCCCACCAAAACGAAAGGCACCTGCTCCGGCAGGTGCCTTTTTCTTTGCCGGCCGGCCTGCAACAATGTGCCGGCAGGCGCCTTCCGGCGCCGCAGCGCGAAAGTGGCGGAATTGGTAGACGCCCTGGTTTTAGGTACCAGTGCCGCAAGGCGTAGGGGTTCGAGTCCCCTCTTTCGCACCATCCAGCCCCCGATGGCCCCTTGTGGCGATGGCGGGTTCGGCGTCGCCACGGCGGCCTCCCGGCCCTGCGCTGGCAGGCGCCGCGGGAATAGGCGAAACTATCCGGCTGCGGCGGCTGTCCCGTGCCCGCGCCAACCCGTACTTTTCTATATCGTGCCGAGAGCCGTGGGCTCCCGGTGGCAGGAGTCCACATGCAAGCTTCGATCGAAACCACCGGTACCCTGGAACGGCGTCTGACCTTCACCCTGCCGGAGGATCGCCTGGAAACCCATGTCGGCGGCCGCCTGCGCGAAGTCGCGCGCACCGCGCGGATCAAGGGCTTCCGTCCGGGCAAGATTCCGGCCAAGGTGATCGAGCAGCGGTTCGGGCCGCAGATCCGCGCCGAGGCGCTGGACGGCCTGCTGCGCGAGACCTTCGACTCGGCCGTGCGCGAGCACGAACTGCGCCTGGCCGGCAACCCGCGCATCGACCGTGCCGGCGACAACGAACTGCAGTTCGTGGCCACCTTCGAGGTGGTGCCGGACTTCGGCGACATCGACGTCTCGACGCTGCAGGTGATCCGCCATACCGCCGAGGTCACCGATGCCGACATCGAGCAGATGATCGAGAACCTGCGCCTGCAGCGTCGTACCTGGCAGCCGGCCGCGCGTCCGGCGCAGGACGGCGACCTGGTGACCCTGGAGACCTGGTCGCAGGTCGGCGACGAGCGCCTGCCGGCCGAGGGCGTGGAGAAGGGCAGCAGCGTGATCGGCTCGGGCGTCATGTTCCCGGCGATCGAGCAGGGCTTGGTCGGCCTGTCCAAGGACGAAGAGAAGACCCTGACCGTCGACTTCCCGGCCGACTGGCGCGTGCCGCAGTTCGCCGGCAAGCAGGTCCAGGTCCACGTGAAGGCGGTCGACGTGGCCGCGCCGGTGCTGCCGGAGGTGGACAAGGAGTTCATCAAGAGCTTCGGCGTCAAGAGCGGCGATGCCGAGCAGTTCCGCAAGGACATCCGCATCAACCTCGAGCGCGAGCTCAAGGGCGCGCTGATGAACCGCCTGCGTCGCGAAGTCGGCGAGCAACTGATCGCCGCCTACGCCTCGGTCGAAATGCCGCCGCGCCTGGTCGAGAACGAAGCGCGCGCCATGCTGGCGCAGCAGGTCGAGCAGATGCGCCGTTCGGGCCGCGACCCGGGCCAGGTGCCGGACGACGCCCATCAGGGCTTCATGGACGCCGCGCGCAAGCGCGTGCTGGTCGGCCTGCTGGTCGGCGAGGTCGCCCGCCGCAACGAACTGCGCCTGGACCCGAAGCGGGTCTCGGAGACGCTGCGCCTGATCGCCTCGACCTACGAAGAGCCCGAGCAGGTCATTGAGATGTACCGCAACGATCCCCAATTGATGGGGGGACTGCAGAGCCGTGTGATGGAAGAGCAGGTGATCGACTGGATCGCCGAGCGCGCCCAGCACACCGAGCAGGCGATGTCGTTCCAGGACGCGATCCGTCAATAAGACGACGCTCCGCCGCGTTGCGCAGCCGACCTGCGCGACGCGGATCCCGTTTCACCTCCCCGCGGCGGCGGGACTCAATACGATGCGAAGCCCTGCACACCCCCGTGCAGGGACGGACCCCGAGCAGCAGGAGATCACCGCGTGGACAATGTGACCAAGGCCTTGAATCTGGTTCCGATGGTGGTCGAACAGACCAGCCGCGGCGAGCGCGCCTACGACATCTATTCGCGCCTGCTGAAGGAGCGCCTGATCTTCCTGGTCGGCCCGATCGACGACCACATGGCCAATGTGATCGTGGCTCAGCTGCTGTTCCTGGAAGCGGACAATCCGGAGAAGGACATCAGCATCTACATCAATTCGCCGGGTGGCGTGGTCACCGCCGGCATGGCGATCTACGACACCATGCAGTACATCAAGCCGGACGTGAGCACCATCTGCGTCGGCCAGGCCGCCTCGATGGGCGCGCTGCTGCTGGCGTCGGGCGCGGCCGGCAAGCGCTATGCGCTGCCGAACTCGCGGGTGATGATCCACCAGCCGCTGGGCGGCTTCCAGGGCCAGGCCACCGACATCGACATCCACGCCCGCGAGATCCTGACGCTGCGCGCGCGGCTGAACGAAATCCTGGCCAAGCACACCGGCCAGTCGCTGGAAACCATCGCCCGCGACACCGAGCGCGACAACTTCAAGAGCGCCGTCGACGCGCAGGCCTACGGCCTCGTCGACCAGGTCCTGGAGCGTCGTCCGGATGAGTCCATCCAGCCGGCATAAGGCTTGCATGTACTGCAAAACGCAGCGTATTCCGCAGGGCCGGGGTCGGGCTAGCGTCCTCCCGGCCCTGTGCTATTCTCGAAATCGAACCCCCGTTCATCGGGTGGGGTAACTGGGTAAGCGAAGCAATGAGCGAAGACCGGCAAGGCCGTTCCGGCGACAGCAACAAGATCCTGTACTGCTCGTTCTGCGGCAAGAGTCAACACGAGGTCCGTAAGCTGATCGCCGGGCCCAGCGTGTTCATCTGCGACGAATGCGTCGAGTTGTGCAACGACATCATCCGCGAGGAGCTCGAGGAGAAGGCGCAGTCGGCACGCAGCAGCCTGCCCAAGCCGCGCGAGATCCTGGAAGTGCTCGACCAGTACGTGATCGGCCAGCAGCGCGCCAAGCGCACGCTCGCCGTGGCCGTGTACAACCACTACAAGCGCATCGAGAGCCGGCAGAAGAACGACGAGGTCGAACTGGCCAAGTCCAACATCCTGCTGGTCGGTCCGACCGGCTCGGGCAAGACGCTGCTGGCCGAGACGCTGGCGCGCTTGCTCAACGTGCCGTTCACCATCGCCGATGCGACCACGCTGACCGAGGCCGGCTACGTCGGCGAGGACGTGGAGAACATCATCCAGAAGCTGCTGCAGAAGTGCGACTACGACGTCGACAAGGCGCAGCAGGGCATCGTCTACATCGACGAGATCGACAAGATCTCGCGCAAGAGCGAGAACCCGTCGATCACCCGCGACGTGTCCGGCGAAGGCGTGCAGCAGGCGCTGCTGAAGCTGATCGAAGGCACGGTCGCCTCGGTGCCGCCGCAGGGCGGGCGCAAGCATCCGCAGCAGGAATTCCTGCAGGTGGACACCAAGAACATCCTGTTCATCTGCGGCGGCGCGTTCGCCGGCCTGGACAAGGTGATCCAGCAGCGCTCCAACGACGCCGGCGGCATCGGCTTCGGTGCCAAGGTGAAGAGCTCCGAGCGCAAGCGCGAGGTCGGCAAGATCCTGGCCGACGTCGAGCCGGAAGACCTGATCAAGTTCGGCCTGATCCCCGAGTTCGTCGGCCGCCTGCCGGTGGTCGCCACGCTCGAGGAACTGGACGAGCCGGCGCTGATCAAGATCCTGACCGAGCCGAAGAACGCCATCACCAAGCAGTTCAAGAAGCTGTTCGAGATGGAAGGCGTGGAGCTGGAGTTCCGCCAGGACGCGCTGCTGGCCATCGCCAAGAAGGCGCTCAAGCGCAAGACCGGCGCGCGCGGCCTGCGCACCATCGTCGAGTCGGTGCTGCTGGACACGATGTACGAGCTGCCGTCGCAGGAAAACGTCAGCAAGGTGGTGGTGGACGAGTCGGTGATCGAGCACAAGTCCGAGCCGTACCTGATCTACCAGACCCCGCCGGCGGCGCCGAAGGTCGCCTCCGCGGAGTGACCCGGGCGGGCGGTGCGCGGCGACCCCGTCGCGCGCCCCGTGCCTGCCGGTAAGTCGCTGAAACATAAAGGGGTTATGCGCTCCCCTTGCATCGTCCAGCCGATGGCCCCATAACGGGGCCATCGGCGTTTTTATGGCCGCCCGCATCGCGTTCCCGCCTCCCAAATCGGAATCCTCATGGCCCAGTCCCAATCCGAAGTCCTCGACCTGCCGGTCCTGCCGTTGCGCGACGTCGTGGTCTTTCCGCACATGGTCATCCCGCTGTTCGTCGGTCGCGACAAATCCATGCGCGCGCTCGAGCACGCGATGGAGGCCGACAAGCGCATCCTGCTGGTCGCGCAGAAGTCCGCCGAGACCGACGACCCGGCGGCGGCCGACTTGTACAACGTCGGCACGCTGGCGCAGGTGCTGCAACTGCTGAAGCTGCCCGACGGCACCATCAAGGTGCTGGTCGAGGGCCTGTCGCGGGTCAGCGTCGACAAGGTCGCCGAGCGCGACGGCGCGCTGCAGGGCGAAGGCCGCGAGATCGATGCCGCCGAATCGCGCGAGGAGCGCGAAGTCGAGGCGATCGCGCGCTCGCTGATGTCGCTGTTCGAGCAGTACGTCAAGACCAACCGCAAGCTGCCGCCGGAGCTGCTGCAGACCCTGTCCGGCATCGACGAGCCCGGCCGCCTGGCCGACACCATCGCCGCGCACATCGGCGTGCGCCTGGCCGACAAGCAGCGCCTGCTGGAAACGCTGGAAGTGGGCGAGCGCCTGGAGATGCTGGTCGGCCTGGTCGACGGCGAGATCGACGTGCAGCAGCTGGAAAAGCGCATCCGCGGCCGGGTCAAGTCGCAGATGGAGAAGAGCCAGCGCGAGTACTACCTCAACGAGCAGATGAAGGCGATCCAGAAGGAACTGGGCGACCTCGACGATGCGCCGGGCGAGCTGGAGGAACTGGCGCGCAAGATCGCCGAGGCCGGCATGCCCAAGCCGGTCGAGACCAAGGCCAAGGCCGAACTCAACAAGCTCAAGCAGATGTCGCCGATGTCGGCCGAAGCCGCGGTGGTGCGCAACTACCTCGACTGGCTGCTGGGCGTGCCGTGGAAGAAGCGCAGCAAGGTGCGCAAGGACCTGAAGGTCGCGCAGGAAACCCTCGACGCCGATCACTACGGCCTGGAGAAGGTCAAGGACCGCATCCTCGAATACCTCGCGGTGCAGTCGCGGGTGAAGCAGATGAAGGGGCCGATCCTGTGCCTGGTCGGACCGCCGGGCGTGGGCAAGACCTCGCTGGGCCAGTCCATCGCCAAGGCCACCAACCGCAAGTTCGTGCGCATGTCGCTGGGCGGCGTGCGCGACGAGGCGGAGATCCGCGGCCATCGCCGCACCTATGTCGGCTCGATGCCGGGCCGCATCGTGCAGAACCTCAACAAGGTCGGCAGCAAGAACCCGCTGTTCGTGCTCGACGAGATCGACAAGATGTCGATGGATTTCCGCGGCGATCCGTCCTCGGCGCTGCTGGAAGTGCTCGACCCCGAGCAGAACAACGCCTTCAACGACCACTACCTGGAAGTGGACCTGGACCTGTCCGAAGTGATGTTCGTGGCGACCTCCAATTCGCTGAACATCCCCGGCCCGTTGCTGGACCGCATGGAAGTGATCCGCATCCCCGGCTACACCGAGGACGAGAAGCTCAACATCGCGACGCGCTACCTGGTGCCCAAGCAACTCAAGGCCAATGGCCTGAAGCAGGAAGAGCTGGAGATCGGTGCCGACGCGATCCGCGACATCGTGCGCTACTACACGCGCGAATCCGGCGTGCGCAACCTCGAGCGCGAAGTGGCCAAGATCTGCCGCAAGGTGGTCAAGGAGATCGCCCTGGCCGGTCCGCAGCCGGCCGCCCCGGCGAAGAAGGCCGCAGCGAAGAAGGCCGCCGCGCGCAAGGACAAGGCGCGCGTCAGCGTCGGCGCGAAGAACCTGGACAAGTACCTGGGCGTGCGCCGCTACGACTTCGGTCGCGCCGAGGAGCAGAACGAGATCGGCCTGGTGACCGGCCTGGCCTGGACCGAGGTCGGCGGCGATCTGCTGCAGATCGAATCGACCCTGGTTCCGGGCAAGGGCGCGGTGATCCTGACTGGCCAGCTCGGCGACGTGATGAAGGAATCGGCGTCGGCCGCATTGTCGGTGGTGCGTTCGCGCGCCGAGCGGCTCGGCATCGAGGCGGACTTCCTGCAGAAGCACGACGTCCACCTGCACGTGCCGGACGGCGCCACGCCCAAGGACGGCCCCAGCGCCGGCATCGCGATGGTGACCTCGCTGGTGTCGATGCTGACCAAGGTGCCGGTCAAGTCGGAGGTGGCGATGACCGGCGAGATCACCCTGCGTGGCCGCGTCTCGGCGATCGGCGGGCTCAAGGAGAAGCTGCTGGCCGCATTGCGCGGCGGCATCCGCACCGTGCTGATCCCCGAGGAGAACCGCAAGGATCTGGCCGACATCCCGGAGAACGTCACCCGCGATCTGAAAATCGTGCCGGTGAAGTGGATCGACGAAGTGCTGGATCTGGCACTGGAGCGTCCGCTCGCGCCCAAGCCAGCCGCCGACGCCGAACAGGCACCGTCGCGGCGCAAGCAGAAAGCATCCTCGAACCCGCGCGTCAAGCACTGACGCGCGCTGAACCGCACCCGCGCAAACGGCTCAAACCCGCGCCGTTGTTGGCTTTTCGGCTTGCGCGGGTATGGGCCCGCTGGTATAAATGCAGCGCTTGCGAGCACCGCGAACGGGCGTGCTTGGTAGTGCAAAACATATCCATCGGGGTCTCGCCCAGGCGAGGCAGGCCACGCCGACACCCGATCCTCAATCCGCGGTCTTCTGCCGCACATGGAGTCATCAAGAAATGAATAAAGCCGAACTGAACGACGCGATCGCCGCTGCCGCCGATATCTCCAAGGCCGAAGCCGGTCGTGCCATCGACGCCTTCGTGTCGGAAGTGACCAAGGCCCTGAAGAAGGGCGACAGCGTCACGCTCGTGGGCTTCGGCACCTTCCAGGTGCGCGACCGTGCCGAGCGCACCGGCCGCAACCCGAAGACCGGCGACTCCATCAAGATCGCGGCGTCGAAGAATCCGACGTTCAAGGCTGGTAAAGCGCTGAAGGATGCCGTAAACTAATCGACTCGCTAGGGTGCTTAGCTCAGCGGTAGAGCGTCTCCTTTACACGGAGAGGGTCGGGGGTTCGAAACCCTCAGCACCCACCAGAGCACCGAGCGACAAGTTTCAAAAGCGGAGTGGTAGTTCAGTCGGTTAGAATGCTGGCCTGTCACGCCGGAGGTCGCGGGTTCGAGTCCCGTCCACTCCGCCAGTTGTACCGAAGCCCCCGAGCGATCGGGGGTTTCGTTTCTCGCAGTCGCCGCCACGCGCCAGCGTTGGCCCGGTCGCTGCGGGAAAGCGGGCCTCGCGCCCGCCTCCGTTCAAACGCGGAGTGGTAGTTCAGTCGGTTAGAATGCTGGCCTGTCACGCCGGAGGTCGCGGGTTCGAGTCCCGTCCACTCCGCCATTTGTACGCGAAACCCCCGAGCGATCGGGGGTTTCTTTTTTTCCGCAGTGCGCTGGTTTGGTCGTCGATGCGCTCCGGATTCGCCGCCTCGACGCATGAGCGGCGCGGGTTGCCGGGCCGCCGGTTCTGCCGCAAGGCGTGAAGCGGGTTAAACTGCGCGGCTCGCCAATAGGCCGTCGGTTCCCAATGCTGCAGAAACTTCGCGAAAAGACCTCGGGCTGGATCGCCACCGCGATCATCGGTCTGTTGATGATTCCGTTCCTGTTCGTCATCGACAACAGCTACCTCGGTGGCGTCGGTGCCAACAATGTCGCCAAGGTGCAGGCGCCGCCGTCGTGGTGGTCGTCGGCGCCGTCGTGGTGGCCGGTGTCGCTGCTGTGGCAGCACCACGAAGTGAGCACGGAGCAGTTCCGTACCCGCTTCGAGCAGGCGCGCATCCAGGCGCGCGAACAGCAGGGCGAGAACTTCGATCCGCGCGCGTTCGAAAGCATCGACAACAAGCGCAAGCTGCTCGATCAGCTGATCGACGAGCAGGTGGCGAAGCTGTCGGCAGAACGCGCCGGCGTGGTCATCGGCGATGCCGCGGTGCGCGATTACATCAGCTCCATGCCTGCGTTCCAGAACGACGGCAAGTTCGATCCGGAGCGCTACCGCCTGGCTCTGGCCTCGGGCACGCCGCCGCGTACGCCGACCATGTTCCAGCAACTGGTGCGCGACGCGCTGCAGCAGTCGGTGATTCCGTCGGGCATCGCCGAATCGGCGTTCGCCACCAAGCCGGAAACCGAGCGCCTGCTGAAGATGCTGGGCGAGACCCGCGACGTGGAGATGGCGCTGTTGCCGGAAATGCCGGCCGACACCGCACCGGTCAGCGACGCGCAGGTGCAGCAGTGGTACGACTCGCACAAGTCCGACTTCAAGCAGCCGGAAACCGTGACGATCGAGTACGTCGACCTCAACGCGGCCAGCCTGCCGCCGGTCAAGCCGGCCGACGAGGCGACGCTGCGCAAGCGCTACGACGACGAGAAGGCGCGCTTCGTCGAGCCCGATCAGCGGCTGGCTTCGCACATCCTGATCAGCGCCGGCAAGGACGCGGCCTCGCAGAAGGCGGCCGAGGCCAAGGCGGCCAAGCTGGCGGCCGAAGCCAAGCAGCCCGGCGCCGATTTCGCCGCGCTGGCCCGCGCCAACTCCGATGACCCTGGTTCCAAGAACGCCGGCGGCGATCTGGGCTGGGTGGAGAAGGGCGTGATGGTGAAGCCGTTCGAGGACGCGCTGTTCGCGATGAAGCCCGGCGAGATCGTCGGTCCGGTGAAGAGCGAATTCGGCTATCACGTGATCCAGCTGCGCCAGGTCAAGGGCGGCGAAGGCAAGTCGTTCGAGCAGGTGCGCGACCAGCTCGCCAGCGAGCAGTTGAAGGCCGACAGCGAGAAGGCCTTCAGCGACCTGAGCGGCAAGCTGGTGGACCTGGTCTACAAGAACCCGACCGCGCTGGCTTCGGCGGCGAAGGAAGTGGGACTGCCGGTGCAGACGCTGGGGCCGTTCTCGCGCGCCACCGCCAGTGGCATCGCCGCACAGCCGGCGGTGCTGCGCGCCGCGTTCTCCGACACCCTGGTGCAGGACGGCACGGTCAGCGACCCGATCAACCTGGGGCCGAACCACAGCGTGCTGATCCGCGTGACCCAGCACCAGCCGGAACAGATCCAGCCGCTGGCCAAGGTGCACGAGCAGGTCGTGGCCGCGGTGCATGCCGACCGCACCGCCAAGGCGGCCGCTGCCAAGGCCGATGCACTGCTGGAGCGTTTGCGCAAGGGCGAGACCCTGCAGGCCCTGGCCGGCGCGGAGAAGCTGCAGATCAACCCGATGCCGGGTCTGCCGCGCAACGTGCCGATGCCGAGCGCGCAGGCCAGCCAGGCGATCTTCAGCGCGCCGCAGCCGGCCGACGGCAAGCCCTCGGTGGGCAAGGTCGAGCTGCCTGCCGCGCCGGGCATAGTGGGCAAGCGCTATGCGCTGTTTGCGGTCACCAAGGTGACGCCGGGCGACCTGAGCAAGGTGCCGGCCGAGCAGCAGACGATGTTCCAGCAGCAGCTGGCGCGGATCGAAGGCGAGGCCGATGCCAAGGCCTACGTCGATGCGATGCGCAAGCACTTCAAGATCAGCGTGCAGGAATCGCAGCTGTAACCGCTGCTTCGGCAGCGCAAAGCGGCACGCAACAGGCCCGGCATTGCCGGGCCTGTTGCGT
>NZ_NQYT01000095.1:0-15276 GCF_009192935.1 Xanthomonas sp. LMG 12461 | reverse complement strand
CGGCCGCCGCCGGGATTGGGGATTCGGGATTGGGGATGCGCGCGTCGGAAGCGAAAAGTCTTCCTTGTGGGAGGGACTTCAGTCCCGACGCCTTGCGCGACCAGAGGATGGGATGGCTTCGCTCGTCGCGGCTGAAGCCGCTCCTGCGGGGACAGCCGCCTGTTTAGTGGTGCGCGAGCCGAGACCACCGTAGAGGCGGCTTCAACCGCGACGCGCTGTTCCCGGAATGGCTGTGAGTGGCGCGCCCGGCGACGCGCGGTCGCAAAGTGACGACTGCGCGCCGCAGGCTTCAACCAATCCCCAATCCCCAATCCCTAATCCCCACTCCCCGCCTCATACGACGGAATCGGCTGCAGCAATCCGAACTTTTCCTTGTGCAGCTTCTGCTTCAGCGGCGGCAGATCCAGGTCTGGTTCGTGCAGGCGGGTTTCCGGCAGTTGGTCGAGCAGGTGCCGGATCAGGGTCAGGCGGCCGCGCTTCTGGTCGTTGAAGTCGACCAGGGTCCATGGCGCATAGTCGCGGTGGGTGGCTTGCAGCATCGCTTCACGGGCGCGGGTGTAGTCGGCGTACTGGCTGCGCGACTTCAGGTCCACCGGCGACAGCTTCCAGCCCTTCAATGGATCGTGCAGGCGCTCGGCGAAGCGTTTTTCCTGCTGCGCCTGGTCCACGCACAGCCAGTACTTGAACAGGCGGATGCCATCGTCCACCAGCAACTGCTCGAACAGCGGGGTCTGGCGCAGGAAGGCGTGGTATTCGGCATCGCTGCAGTAGCCCATGACCCGCTCCACGCCGGCGCGGTTGTACCAGCTGCGGTCCATCAGCACGATCTCGCCGGCCGCCGGCAGATGCGCGATGTGACGCTGGAAATACCACTGGGTGGCTTCGCGGTCGGTCGGCTTGGGCAGGGCGACCACGCGGCACTGGCGCGGGTTCAGGTGTTCGGCGATGGCCTGGATCGCGCCGCCCTTGCCGGCGGTGTCGCGGCCTTCGAACAGCACCAGCACGCGCTCGCCGCTGTGCTGCACCGCCTGCGCCATCGCAGTCAGTTCCAGTTGCAGCGGCTGCATCAGGGCCTTGTACTGCTTGCGCTTGAGATGGCTCATTTGCTGCTCCGCTTGCGGGTGCCGGCGCCGGCCATGCTGCGCGCCACTTCCAGCAGCGCGCCCTGCTGGCGGGTGTCGAGGGCGCGATAGGCCTGCAGCAGATCGTGTTCGCCGCGGGTGCGTGCCGGGTCCAGTTGGCTGGCCAGTTCGCCGAGCAGGGCGCCGGCGGGCACGCCGAAGGTGCGCGCCAGGGCGGTGAGTTGGGCGCGCCCGGGCAGCTTTTCGCCGGCCATCCAGGCCTTGACCGTGGCCGCGCCGGCGCGCGGGATGGCCGCGGCGATGTCTGCGGCGCTCATGCCACTGGCCTTGGCCAGCAGGCGCAACGTGGTGTCCAGGGGCATGCGGGAGTCCAGGTCATTCCTTCAGCCGCGGGCGCAGCGTGGCCAGATTGCAGGGGCGGGTGCGGGCATCCAGCTGCGCGGCGATGATCCGCTCCCAGGCCGTGCGGCAGGCCGAGGTGGAGCCGGGCAGGCAGAACAGGAAGGTGGCGTTGGCCAGGCCGGCGAAGGCGCGCGACTGCAGCGAGGAGGTGCCGATCTCCTCGACGCTGATCGCGCGGAACAGCTCGCCGAAGCCTGGCATCTCCTTGTCCAGCAGCGGCAGCAGCGCCTCGGGCGTGGAATCGCGGCCGGTGAAGCCGGTGCCGCCGGTGACCAGGATGCCGTCCACCTGCGGATCGGCGATCCAGGCCGAGACCGTGGCGCGCATCCGGTAGCGGTCGTCCGGCAGCAGTTCCCGTGCGTGCAGGCGATGGCCGACGCCGCCGAGAGCGGCGACCAGATAGTCGCCGGAGCTGTCCTGGTCGAGGGTGCGCGTGTCCGAGACGGTCAGCACGCACAGGTTCAAGGCGATGAAGTCGGCGTTGGCGGTCATGCCGGCAGCCTAGCGGCTCGCCCGGCCGGCGTACAGCCTGAGCGCGTTGGCGCTTCAGCCGCGGCTACGGCGGGGGTGGCGCGTTGTCGTGGACGACGGCAATGGGGGCGCTTCGGGCCGCCGAAGTGTGCGCCTGGGCGTGGTGATCGCGCGCTCGGATCGCCGCCCGGGCGGGGAGCCGCATCCGCGCACGTTGCTGGCGCGCGCCCGCCGATTCAGGCGTGGAGGTGGACCGGGGTCGTGCCGTCGCATGGCAGGACCAGGGTGCGTGGCCGGAAGCGACGGACGCTGGCGGCACGATCGGCGGCCAGCGGCAAGCGCTCGGGTTCGCGCTGCAGGGCACGTCGCTGTGCCTCCGCACTGTGCCACTCGGTGCATTCGAGCAGGGTGCGGCCGTCGTCCGACAGGTACAGGTGCGCGGCGATCAGGCCGCGCAGCGCATGTGCGCCATCCTGCAGGGCGGCGAAGGCGGCATCGGCGCGGCCCTGCGCCTGCGCTGCATTGCGGGTCGGGACGCGGGTCATCACCACGCAGGACGCTGCCCGGTGCGGATCGGATACGCCGCTGCGGATGCGCCGGTAGCGCCGCAGCGTCCGCCGCAGCGCCGGCAGGCGTGCACGCAGCAGTCCATGCAGTTCCGGGGCCGCGTCGCAGCAGCAGCGTGCGTACAGCAGGTCGGGGGCATCGCCCAGCGATTCCATCCAGATCAGGGCATGCAGCCGGTGGTCGCACAGGCCGCGCATGCAGTCGAGCAGCGCGGCGCGATCCGGAATGGGGGCTTCGGCGAGCAGCATGCTGCGAACGGGGGCGGAAGAATCGGGCGTCGGAATCGGGAGCGGCAGCGACATTGCGGGATCTGCACGAGGAGCGTGCGCGCAGTGTCGGACCTCAAGTTCACTTGAGGTCAAGCGCTTCGGTAGCTCGACTTGCACGCTGGCGACTGCGCCCATGCGCCTCACGGGCTGCCGTTGGCTGGGTCGCTGCGACCTGCAGCGACGCTCGTCCACACCACCGTGGGCTGTGACGCAAGCGCGCTCGGCGATGGGAGACGGCGATGCGGATGTACCGGCGGTGATGTCGATCGCGACGTTGACTGGCGATACGTCGCTACGCCGTCCGTTGCTGGATGTGCCGCCGCGGACTTGTGGCGCATCCGTGAGCGATCGATCAGGTCGAGCCTGCGCCTTCCCAGCCATGGCGCGAAGCGGTGTCGCGCAGCAGTGTGGCGAAGTCGTCGGCGAAGCCGCGCATGTCGAACAGGCCGCTGTCCGCGCGTCGCGCCTGCAGCCGCTCGCGCAGCGCCTGCAGCGCCGCGGGATCGCGCCCCAGGCGCACCGCGGTGGCGACGAATGCCGCGTCGTCGGCGGCATTCATGTCGTCCAGGCCGAGGTGATGGTTGAGGCTGCCGGCCACGCGTGCGGCGAAGGTGCTGCCGGGGCAGGTCAGCACCGGACAGCCGGCCCACAAGGCATCGGAGGCGGTGGTGTGGGCGTTGTACGGATGCGTGTCCAGGAACAGGTCGGCGTGCCGGTAGCGTGCCAGATAGTCCGGATGCGCCAGCTTGGGCATGAAACGCAGGCGCGTCGGGTCCACGCCGGCCGCCGCGGCGGCCGCACGCAGTCGGTCATCGGCCTGGCCCGGGCCGGACAGCAGCCACAGCACGCTGTCCGGCACCTGGCGCAGCACCTCCAGCATCCGCGCCATGCCGCGCGGGCCGAGCTTGTAGCTGTTGTTGAAGCAGCAGAACACGGTGCCGTGCTCGGGCAGGCCGCAGTCGCGGCGCGCGGGCGGGCTGCCGACATGGCGGGTGTCGTCGGACGGCTGGAACGCGCGCGGCAGCCGCAGCACCCGCTCGCTGTAGTGCGCGGCCAGCGCCGGCGGCAGCGCGTAGGCGTCGCCGATCACGTAGTCGATCCAGGGTGCGCCGGAGGTGCCGGGGTAGGCCAGCCAGTTCACCTGCACCGGCGCCGGACGCAGCGCCAGCACTTCCGGCGTGCCGCCGCCGCCCCAGCCGCGCAGATCGAACAGCAGGTCGATGCCGGTATCGCGGATGCGCTGGGCGATCTGCCGATGCGGCTGTCCGGCCACGTCGTGCCAGGCATGTGCAGCCGCCTGCAGCCGCGCACGCAGCGCGCTGCGGTCGTCGCCGTTGAGCGCGAACAGGTGCACCTGCAGGTCGGCATGCGCGCGCAAGTGCTCGAACAGGGCAACGGTCAGCAGGCCGGTGGGATGCGCGCCGAAGCCGTTGGACAGGAAGCCGATGCGCAGCGGGCCATCGCGGCGCACCTGCGCAGCCGGCAGCGGTGCGAGGCTGCGCGCCAGCGCCTGGGCGCGGTTGCGCGCGCAGCGCAGTTGTTCGTCCGCGCCCGCGTCCTCGTTGAGGAAGGCGAACGGTTCGATCGCCGGGTGGCCTTGCCGTACCGCGCCGCGCACCTGCTGCGACAGCGCGTCCAGCCCGCGCCAGTCGCACAGCTTGCGCCGCCAGTTCAGCAGGTAGGCGGCGATCGACGGTTCCTGCGGCAACAGTGCATGCGCGTGGGCATAGGCCTGTGCCGCGGCTTCCGCCTCGCCATTGTCTTCCAAGGCGTGGCCGAGCCATACCGCGATGCCGGGGTGCTGCGGCGCCTGCCGCAGTGCCTCGCGCAATGCCTGCGCTGCGTCGGCATGACGACCCTGGGTCCAGCGCACCCGGCCCAGCCGCGCCAGCGCCTCCGGATGTCCCGGGCGCAACTGCAGCGCGCGCACGGCGGCCTGTTCGCCGGCCGCCACTGCGCCGGCGCCGAGTTCGGCGTCGGCGAGCATCACCCAGGCCAGGAAGTCCTGCGGATCGCGCCGCACCGCGGCCTGCAGTTGCAGGCGTTCGTCGACGCCGCCGTTCATGCCGCCGTGGCGGCCGCGACCGATCGCGGACGGCTCACGCTCACGGCACCAGCGCCTTGACGTAGTGCTGCGCGCTCAGCTCCTGCTGCCAGCCGCATGCGCGGTACAGGGCCTGCGCGGACAGATTGTCCTGCGCCGTCTCCAGCACGATGCGCACTGCGCCGTCGTCCGCGGCGTGGCGTTCGGCGGCATGCAGCAGCGCCTGCCCCACGCCGTGGCGGCGGTGCGCGGGTGCCACGTACAGATCGTTGAGGATCCACAGCCGCGCTGCCCGCACCGAAGAGAAGGACGGATACAACTGCACGAAGCCCGCGGCCTGCGCATCGCGTTCGGCCAGCAGCACGACCGACTCGGCCTTGGCCAGGCGCGCAGCCAGGAACGCGTGCGCGGTCGCCGGGTCCGGCGCCTGCCTATAGAACTGCCGGTAGGCATCGAACAGCGTTGCCAGCGCCGGCAGGTCGTGCGCATCGGCCTGGCGCACGCGCACGCTCATGGGCTGTCGCTCAGGCGCGCCAGTTCGTCGACCTGGTGCTCGTGGCTCAGCCGTCCGATCAGTGCATCGAGGTCGCCCTCGATCACGTTCGGCAGGTCGTACAGGGTCAGGCCCTCGACGCGGTGATCGGTGATGCGGCCCTGCGGGAAGTTGTAGGTGCGGATGCGCTGGCTGCGGTCGCCGCTGCCGACCTGCAGCTTGCGGTCCTGCGCCTCGGCCGCGGCCTGCTTGCTGCGCTCGGCCTCCAGCAGTTGCGCCTTGAGCCGCTTCAGCGCCTTGTCGCGGTTGGCGTGCTGGCTGCGCTCGGTCTGGCACTCCACCACCACGCCGCTGGGCACGTGGGTGATGCGGATCGCCGACTCGGTCTTGTTGACGTGCTGGCCGCCGGCACCGGAGGAGCGGAAGGTGTCGATCTTCAGGTCGGCCGGGTTGATCGCGATCTCCTCCACGTCGTCGGCCTCGGGAATGATCGCCACCGTCGCCGCTGAGGTGTGGATGCGGCCCTGCGACTCGGTCGCCGGCACGCGCTGCACGCGGTGCGTGCCGGATTCGAACTTGAGTTTGGAGTAGGCGCCGCGGCCGACGATGCGCGCCACCACCTCCTTGTAGCCGCCGTGCTCGCCGGGGCTGTCCGATTCCACTTCCACCTTCCAGCCCTGGCGTTCGGCGTAGCGGGCGTACATGCGGAACAGGTCGCCGGCGAAGATCGCCGCCTCGTCGCCGCCGGTGCCGGCACGCACTTCCAGGAACAGGTTGCCGTCGTCGCGCGGGTCGCGCGGCACCAGCAGCAGCGCCAGTTCCGCGTCGAGTTCGGCCAGGCGCGCCTGCGCGCCGGCGATTTCCTCCTCGGCCAGTTCGCGCAGTTCCGGATCGGCCCGCATCGCCTCGGCCGAGGCCAGGTCGGCCTTGGCCGCGGCCTCGGCGGCCAGCGCGGCGGCGACCGGCTCCAGTTGCGCGAATTCGCGCGAGTAGTCGCGGAAGCGCGTGTTGTCGCTCACCACCTCGGGGTCGGACAGCAGGCGTTCGAGTTCTTCGCGACGCTCGGCCAGCGCCTCCAGCTTACGGCGCAGGGTCGGTGTCATCGGTCTTCAGAATGGGGTGGAAATAGCCCGGCTTCTCCGGGAACAGGCGCTCGGCGGCGCGCGCCAGCTCGGCGTCGCCGCGCAGCGCCGCCTCGCGCAGCGCCGCGGTGGGCGGGTGCAGCAGGCGGTTGGTCAGGGTGTTGGCGAGGAACTCCAGCACCTCGTCGGCCGGCTTGCCGTGCGCCAGTTGCTGCCGCGCCTTGGCCAGCACGTCGTCGCGGGTGCTGTCGCCGTGCGCGCGCAGGCGCTTGAGCGGCGCCTGGCGGGTGCTGGCCTGCAGCGCCTCCATGTAGCGCACGACCTGCAGGTCGATGATCGCCTCGGCCGCCTCGGCGGCCTCGCGGCGGCCGCGGCGGTTGTCCTCGACCGCGCGCTCCAGGTCGTCGACGGTGTACAGGTAGGCGTCGGCGAGGTCGGCCACGCCGGCCTCGATGTCGCGCGGCACCGCCAGGTCGAACAGCAGCATCGGCTTGTGCTTGCGCGCGCGCAGCGCCTGCTCGACCTGCGCCCGCGTCACCACCGGCTCGCGCGCGGCGGTGGCCGAGAACACCACGTCGGCCTCGTGCAGGTGGCGCTCCAGTTCGCTCAGCGGCAGCGCCACGCCACCGTGGCGGCTGGCCAGCTCCTGCGCGTGGGCGAGGGTGCGGTTGGCGATCAGCAGGCGCCGTACGCGGCCCTCGCTGAGATGCTTGGCGGCCAGCTCGATGGTCTCGCCGGCGCCGACCAGCAGCACGGTGGATTCGCTGAGCCGGGCGAAGGAGCTCTGCGCCAGGCGCACCGCGGTGGAGGCGACCGAGACCGGATTGGCGCCCACGCGGGTGTCGGTGCGCGCGCGCTTGGCCACCGAGAAGGTCTGCTGGAACAGCCGGTCCAGGCGGCTGCCCATCGCCCCGTGCTCGCGCGCCAGCGACCAGGCGTCCTTCACCTGGCCGAGGATCTGCGGTTCGCCCAGCACCATCGAGTCCAGCCCGGTGGCGACCCGGAACAGGTGCCGCACCGCGTCCGCGTCCTGATGCTGGTACAGATAGCCGTGCAGGCCGGCGGCATGCGAGTCCAGCCAGTCGGCCAGGTGCTGCGCATCGCCGGCGATGGCGTACAGCTCGGTGCGGTTGCAGGTGGACAGCAGTGCCGCTTCGGCGACGTCGGGCAGCCCACGCAGCGATTGCAGTGCGCGCGGCAATGCGTCGCCGGCGAATGCCACCCGTTCGCGCAGGTCGACCGGCGCGGTCTGGTGGTTCAATCCGAGCACCCACAACGTCATCTGTTCAGTTGCTTGCGATAAGCTGCTGGCCATTCAGGGCCCCATTTTACGGCCCGGCCGCTTCCGATGCCCGCACTGATTCGCATCCGTACCTTTCTGCTGCTGTCCGCAATCGCCGCCGTGGCCGCACCGGCCGCGGCCAAGGCGCCGAGTCCCGCCCAGGACGTGATGACCCCGGTGCTGGCCGGCGAGTTCGCGTTGCAGGCCGGGCAACTGGCCGACGCCTCGCGCTGGTACCTGCAGGCCGCCAACGACAGCCCCGGCGATGCCGGCCTGGCCGAGCGCGCCACCCGCATCGCGATGCTGGCCAACGACAGCGCGGCCGCCGCCCAGGCGCTGGCGCTGTGGCGGCAGCGCGCGCCCGAGTCGCTGGCCATGCGCAGCGCCGAGGCCTCGCTGGCCTTGCGCAGCGGCAACCTGCGCCAGGCGCGCAGCCTGCTGGTGGCCTTGCTGCGCGACAAGGATCCGCGCGGCTGGCGTTTCGCGCTGATCGCCCTGGTCAGCGGCAACCGCGATCCGGAAGTGGCGGCCAAGGCCCTGGACCAGTTGCTCGACGCCAATGCCATCCCCGACCAGCTCGAGGCCTGGCAGGAGTTCGGGCGCCTGGCGCTGCGCCTGGACCAGCCCAAGCTGGCCGAGCGCATCGTCGACCAGTTGGTCAAGCGCTTCCCGCAGGAGCCGCGGGTGGCGCTGCTGCATGCCACGCAGTTGCAGCAGGCGGGCAAGACCGAGCATGCGCGTGCGCTGCTGCAGGGCGTGGAGCCCAAGGTGTCCGGCGACCCGGAACTGCGCACGGCGCTGGCCTATGCCTACGACGCCATCGGCGACACCGCTGCCGCGGCGCGGGTGCTGGCGCTGGGGCCGCAGACCACCCAGAACTACGGCCTGCGCGCCTCGATGCTGGCCAAGCTGCAGGACAATGCGGCTCTGACCGCGCTGTACGACGAGCTGCGCAAGGGTGCCGACCGGCCCGATCCGGAGCGGCGCCTGCTGCTCGGCAAGATCGCCGAGTTCCTCAAGCGCAACCAGGAGGCGGTGGACTGGTACCGCGGCGTGCCGGGTGGCCCGCTGCGTAGCGAAGCGCGGCTGCGCGCGGCCGGCGCGCTGTACGCGCTCGGCCAGAAGGACGCGGCCTTTGCCGAGGCGCGCGCGCTGCAGGACGATGCCGAGGCCGACGATGCCGCGCGTCGCGACGCCTACGTGCTGGAGGCGGAACTGCGCCAGCGCAGCGGCGACGACGCCGGCGAGCTGCAGGTGTTCGAGCGCGGCCTGGCCGCCTATCCGGACGACAACGCGCTGCTGTATGCGCGCGGACTGTCCTGGGAGCGTCGCGACCGCATCGACCGCGCCGAGGCCGACCTGCGCAAGATCCTGGTCACCGACCCGGAGAACGTGGCGGCGCTGAATGCGCTCGGCTACACCCTGGCCGACCGCACCAAGCGCTATCGCGAGGCGCTGCAGTTGATCGACCGCGCCCGCACCGCCGATCCCGACAATGCCGCGATCATCGACAGCTACGGCTGGGTGCTGTACCGGCTCGGCAAGACCCAGGAGGCGCTGGTGCAACTGCGTCGCGCCTGGAGCCTGGTGAAAGATCCGGAGATCGCCGCGCATATCGGCCAGGTGTTGTGGGAGCAGGGCAAGCACGAGGAGGCCAACAAGTACTTCGACGAGGCGCGCAAGCTCGATCCGGACAATCGCGCGCTGCGCCGCGCCCTGGACAAGGTGGCGCCGTGACCGCCGGCCTGCGCACCGCCTGGGCGCTGGTCGCCGGGCTGCTGCTGGCCGGTTGCAGTGCGCTGCCGACCCGCACCCCGTCGCCGGTCGCCGTCGCCGCCCCCGACGCCGCTGCGCAACAGGCCGAGGCGGCGCGTGCGCAGTGGCTGCAGGCGCATCCGGACTGGTCGTTCCAGGGCCGGGTGGCGATCACCAAGGGGCGCAACGGCGGCAGCGGCCGCATCGACTGGACCCAGCGGCAGCGGCAGTACGAAGTGCAACTCAGTGCGCCGGTGACCCGGCAGAGCTGGCGCCTGACTGGCGACAGCCACTCCGAGGCCGGGCGCCTGGAGGGGCTGGAGGGCGGTCCGCGCGACGGCGAGAACGCCGAACAGCTGCTGCTGGAGGCGACCGGCTGGGAAATCCCGGTCAACCTGCTGCCCGACTGGGTGCGCGGGTTGGTGGCGACCGACGCGCAGGCGCCGGAGCGGGTCGACTACGACGCGCAGGGCCGGCCGCATACGCTGCGGCAGATGGGTTGGGAGATCGAATTCCAGGACTGGTATCCGCCCAGCGACGGCCGTCCGGCGCTGCCGCGGCGCATCGAGGCGCGCAACGGCGACGCCAAGGTGCGCCTGCTGGTCGACGCCTGGACCCTGCCTGCGCCATGAGCGGGGGCACCGACGGGGGCTGGTCGTCCTGGCCGGCCCCGGCGAAGCTGAACCTGTTTCTGCAGATCACCGGGCGCCGGCCGGACGGCTACCATCAGTTGCAGACCGTGTTTCGCCTGCTGGACTGGGGCGACACGGTGCATCTGCGGCCGCGCGCGGACGGGGTGGTGGCGCGGATCGGTCCGTCCGTGGCCGGCGTCGCCGAGGCCGACGACCTGCTGGTGCGTGCCGCGCGGCTGCTGCAAAAATCGGCAAATATCGCCCAAGGTGTGGATATCCGCGTCGAAAAGCGCATTCCGGCTGGCGGTGGCTTCGGTGGCGGTTCGTCCGATGCGGCGACCGCGCTGGTGGCGCTGAATGCCCTGTGGGGCGCCGGGCTGGACGAGGACGCCCTGGCTGGCCTCGGCCTGTCGCTGGGCGCGGACGTGCCGGTGTTCGTGCGCGGACGCGACGCCTGGGCCGAGGGCGTGGGTGAGCGATTGACCGCGCTGGCGCTGCCGCCGGCCTGGTATGTGCTGGCCGATCCGGGGGTGCACGTGCCCACCGCGGCCCTGTTCCAGTCCCCGGATTTGACGCGGGATGCTGCGCCCGCGAAAATAGCGGACTTCGTTTCAGGTTTCCTGCTCGGCAATGCGTTCGAGCCGGTCCTGCTTCGCCGCGAACCGGCCGTCCAGGCCACGTTCCAGGCGCTGGCCCGGATCGGTACGCCACGCCTGACCGGGTCGGGGAGCGGTTGTTTCGTCGAGTTCGCCGATCGCGCTGCCGCCGTGCGCGCGCTGGCGGACTTGCCGGACGGGATGCGCGCCTGGGTGGCAGGTGGCGTCCCGCGTTCGCCGCTGCTCGACGCGCTGGAGGCTTGACACAGGTTTACGCAGGGGCGTCGCCAAGAGGCCCAAGGCACCAGGTTTTGATCCTGGCATTCGTAGGTTCGAATCCTACCGCCCCTGCCATTATGCGAGTCCCTCGCAAAAGCCCGCACATCCATGTGCGGGGGTTCAACAGGTAGAAGCATCGCTCCTCCTGGCTTCCCGATTCACATCGTTATCGTCGCCACACGCTCTTTGCAGCCACCCGAGAGACCCCTCATGCAAGACCAACGCAACCTGCTGGTGTTCTCCGGCAACGCCAACAAGCCCCTGGCCAAAAGCATTTGCCGCGAGCTGGGCGTGCGCCCCGGCAAGGCGATGGTCTCCAGCTTCTCCGACGGCGAAGTGCAGGTGGAGATCGAGGAGAACGTGCGCCGGCAGGAAGTGTTCGTGATCCAGCCGACCTGCGCGCCCAGCGCAGAGAACTTGATGGAGCTGCTGGTGATCATCGACGCGCTCAAGCGCGCCAGCGCCGCCAGCGTCACCGCGGTGGTGCCGTACTTCGGCTACTCGCGGCAGGACCGGCGCATGCGCTCCTCGCGCGTGCCGATCACCGCCAAGGTCGCGGCGAAGATGTTCAGCGCGGTCAACGCCGACCGCGTGCTGACCGTGGACCTGCACGCCGACCAGATCCAGGGCTTCTTCGACATCCCGGTCGACAACGTCTACGCCTCGCCGCTGCTGCTGGCCGACATCTGGCGCGCCTACGGCACCGACAACCTGATCGTAGTCTCGCCGGACGTGGGTGGCGTGGTCCGTGCCCGCGCGGTGGCCAAGCGCCTGGACGATGCGGACCTGGCGATCATCGACAAGCGCCGTCCGCGCGCCAACGTGTCCACGGTGATGAACATCATCGGCGACGTCGAGGGCAAGACCTGCGTGCTGGTCGACGACATCGTCGACACCGCCGGCACCCTGTGCGCCGCCGCGGCCGCGCTGAAGGAGCGGGGCGCCCTGAAGGTCGCCGCGTACTGCACGCACGCCGTGCTGTCCGGCCCGGCGGTGAGCAACATCAGCAATTCGCAGCTGGACGAACTGGTGGTCACCGACACGATTCCGCTGTCGGAGGCTGCCCGCGCCTGCGGCAAGATCCGTCAGCTCAGCGTCGCCGAGCTGCTGGCCGAAACCATCCGCCGCATCGCCTTCGGCGAGTCGGTGAGTTCGTTGTACGTGGATTAAAGGCTGGGAATGGGGGGGCGGGAATAGGGAATGGGCGGAGCGCGGTATTGCGCTGTTGCGATTCCCCATTCCCGATTCCCCACTCCCGGCTTCACAGACTCTTCTGGTCGCGGAAGAGTCATCAAAACCGCCGCGAGGCGGTTCATTCAACCAAGGTAGTAAACGCAAATGGCAACCACGCATGAAATCAAGGTTCAGCGCCGCGAAGTCGAGGGCAAGGGTGCGAGCCGCCGCCTCCGTCGCGACGGCCTGATCCCGGCGATCGTCTACGGTGGCGATCTGAAGCCGGTCAACATCCAGCTCGACCACAACGAAGTCTGGCTGGCCAGCCAGAACGACTGGTTCTATTCGTCCATCCTCAGCCTGAGCCTGAACGGCGACGTGCAGAAGGTGCTGCTGCGCGATATGCAGCGTCACCCGTTCAAGCAGCTGATCATGCACATCGACTTCCAGCGCGTGAACGACAACGAGGCCCTGCACGCCTCGGTGCCGCTGCACTTCATCAACGAGGACGTGTCCCCGGCCGGCAAGTCGGCCGAAGTGGTCGTCACCCACGAGCTGAACGAAATCCAGGTCGTGTGCCTGCCGAAGGACCTGCCGGAGTTCGTCGAAGTCGATCTGGCCGCGCTGTCGGTCGGCGACGTGATCCACCTGTCGGACCTGAAGCTGCCGGCCGGCGTCGAGCTGCCGGAACTGAAGCTGGGCAAGGAGCACGACGTGGCGGTGGTCATCGCCAAGCACGGCCGTGTCGAGGAAGAGCCGGAAGCCACCGACGCGGCGGCTGCCGCCGAGCCGGCCAAGAAGGACGGCAAGTAATCGCCTGCGCGGCGTCCGGGCCATCGGTCCGGACGCCGCGGCGATGCATTGCGCATGACTGGTCTGCGTCTGATCGTCGGCCTGGGCAACCCCGGCGCCGAACACGCGAATACCCGGCACAACGCCGGGTTTCGTTTTGTCAACGCGTTGGCCGAGCGGGCCGGCGCGCGCTGGAGTGTGGACGCCAAGCTGTTCGGCGAGACCGCCAAGGTCGAGGTCGCGGGGCAGTCGGTGTGGCTGCTGAAGCCGGCCACCTTCATGAACCTCAGCGGCAAATCGGTCACGGCCGCCTTGCGCTTCTGGAAGATCGAACCGGCGCAGGCGCTGCTGGCGCATGACGAGCTGGACCTGGCGCCGGGCACGGCGCGGCTCAAGTTCGACGGCGGCCACGGCGGCCAGAACGGACTGCGCGATACCATCCGCCTGCTCGGGCATGCCGGCTTCCACCGCCTGCGCATCGGCATCGGCCATCCCGGCCACAAGGACAAGGTGGTGCCGTGGGTGCTGGGACGCGCCGGCAAGGACGACCAGTTGCTCATCGATCGCGCCATCGACGACGCCATCGACGTGCTGCCGCTGGCCGTGCAGGGCGACTTCAACGAGGCGATGAAGCGGTTGCATACGCAGGGGAAATAGGGAATGGGGAATGGGGAATGGAAAGGCGGCTATGCTTTCCGATTCCCTATTCCCGATTCTCCATTCCCGGATCACACACATGGGCATCAAATGCGGCATCGTCGGCCTGCCCAACGTCGGCAAGTCGACCCTGTTCAATGCGCTGACCAAGGCGGGCATCGCCGCGGCCAATTTTCCGTTCTGCACCATCGAGCCGAACGTGGGCGTGGTGCCGGTGCCGGATCCGCGCCTGAACGCGCTGGCGGCGATCATCAATCCGCAGAAGGTCGTGCCGACCGCGGTCGAGTTCGTCGACATCGCCGGCCTGGTCGCCGGTGCGGCCAGCGGTGAGGGCCTGGGCAACAAGTTCCTGGCGCACATCCGCGAGGTCGATGCGATCACCCACGTGGTGCGCTGCTTCGAGCATGGCGACATCATCCATGTGAACAACAAGGTCGACCCGGTTTCCGACATCGAGACCATCGACACCGAACTGGCCCTGGCCGACCTGGACAGCGTCGAGAAGGCGCTCAACCGCGCCGAGCGTTCGGCCAAGGGTGGCGACAAGGATGCGGCGGCGCGCAAGCCGGTGCTGGCCAAGCTGCAGGCCGCGCTGGCCGAGGGCAAGGCCGGGCGCAACGCCGGGCTGGACGAGGAGGAGAAGGCGCTGGTGCGCGATCTGTTCCTGCTCACCCTCAAGCCGGTGATGTACATCGCCAACGTGCTGGAAGACGGTTTCGAGAACAATCCGCACCTGGACGCGGTGCGTGCGCATGCCGCCGCCGAGGGTGCCGAGGTGGTGCCGGTGTCGGCGGCGATCGAGGAAGAGCTGTCGCAGCTGGACGACGCCGACCGCGATGCGTTCCTGGCCGATCTGGGCCTGAGCGAGCCGGGCCTGAACCGGGTGATCCGCGCCGGCTACACCCTGCTGGGGCTGCAGACCTACTTCACCGCTGGCGTGAAGGAAGTGCGCGCCTGGACGGTCAAGGCCGGGTCGACCGCACCGCAGGCCGCGGCGGTGATCCACACCGACTTCGAGAAGGGCTTCATCCGCGCCGAAACCATCGCCTACGACGACTTCATCAAGTACAAGGGCGAGGCCGGCGCCAAGGAAGCCGGGCGCCTGCGTCTTGAGGGCAAGGAGTACCGCGTGCAGGAAGGCGATATCCTGCATTTCCGCTTCAACGTCTGATGCGTGCGCGTGTCCTGGCCGGGCGCGCGCGGGCCACGACGATTTCCTGCGACATCGCGTCAAAATACTGTTGACAAGGCGGGGATGTCAGGGAAGAATAGCGGGCTGTTTCACCCCTCTCTGATTTCGGCCTCGCAGCCGGGTTCGAGTGGGTAAGTTGGAGGGATACCCAAGCGGCCAACGGGGGCAGACTGTAAATCTGCTGGCTTACGCCTTCGGTGGTTCGAATCCACCTCCCTCCACCAGTTATTTTGTTGTGGCAGTGCGGCATCCCGTAGCGGGAGTAGTTCAACGGTAGAACCTCAGCCTTCCAAGCTGATGGTGCGGGTTCGATTCCCGTCTCCCGCTCCATTGAACGCGCTTGTGTCACAATAGAACAACGCTCACGTAGCTCAGTCGGTAGAGCACCTCCTTGGTAAGGAGGAGGTCGAAGGTTCGATTCCTTTCGTGAGCACCATATTCAGTCGTCAAATCTTTCTACGATCACCGAGAAGAAGCAGCCATGGCCAAGGGTAAGTTCGAGCGCACC
>NZ_NQYT01000094.1:0-791 GCF_009192935.1 Xanthomonas sp. LMG 12461 | reverse complement strand
CACGTCGCGCAGTTGCGCGACCACCTCTTCCACGCGCTGGCCGTGGTACTTGAGGTAGGCATCGTAGGCCAGCTTCAGCGCCGGCTCGTAGTCGTGGAACGTGTAACCGGGCTGATGGAAGGGGCTGTGCGCGTAATGCGCCTTCCAGAACTCCAGTTCGCGCTCGCGGTCCAGCATCACGCAGGCGCGCGAGGCGTGTTGCATCTCGATGGCGACGGCCATGTTGGCCCTCCGAGTGGTCCCCCCACCGGCACCGCGGCGGCGCCGCAGGTGTGTTGCGCACGCAGTGTATGCCGGTCGGGCGTCGCCGCCGCGATGGCCGGCTGAAGCGTTCAGAGCTGGCGGTGCGGCAGTGCTGCACGCGGCAGCAAACCGGTGATCGCTTGGCCGCCGGCGGGCGGGCGCTGCACGGTTGTCCACACGCGATGTGGAGCGTTGCTCTGGAATCCTGTGGATAAGTGGCCAGGCGCCGCATGGCGTCGGTGCCTGCAGCGGCGTGGCGAAAAAATCGCCACGCCGGTCCGCTCAGTCTTCGTCCGACGCCAGCCGGTGCAGTGCGGCGAAGTCGCGAATCTCCACCACGTGCAGTTGCGGCAGCGCGATCAGGCCCTGCTGGCGCAGCTTGGTGAAGGTACGGCTGACCGTCTCCATGGTCAGGCCGAGATGGTCGGCGATGTCGCCGCGGCCCATCGGCAGCACCACCTTGTTGCCGGCATCGCCCTGGCGCGCCGCGCGGGCCGCCAGCTTGAGCAGGAAGTCGGCCAGTTTCTCGGCCGGCTGCAGCCGCGCCA
>NZ_NQYT01000093.1:0-534 GCF_009192935.1 Xanthomonas sp. LMG 12461 | reverse complement strand
CGGCCGGCTGCAGCCGCGCCAGCGACAGCGCCGCGTCCTGCGCCGCATCCAGCTCCAGGCAGGCGCGTTGCAGCAGCTTGCGCTCCAGGTGCGGGAACTGCGTGCGCAACTGCTGCATCTGCGCCACCGGCACCCGGCACACCCGGCTGTCGGCGATGGCTTCGATGTCGTGGCGGTGCCTGGCCGATTCGCTCAGGCCGACGTAGTCGCCGGGCAGGACGAAACCGGCCACCTGGCGGCGTCCGTCGGCAAGGGTGCGGACCAGGCGCAACGCGCCGGCGGTGACGGTGTAGACCGCCTGTCGTGCCTCGCCGGTGCGGGCCAGAGTGGCGCCGGCGGCGTAATGCAGTGAGGTCGTGGCCCGTTCCAGCGCCTGCACCTCGTCGCAGGCCAGCGCCGAGCAGATCGCCAGGTGGCGGACCGCGCAATGCAGGCATTCGTTGCCGCGCGGTTCGCGCGGGGCGGACGCGTCGGCGTAGGGCAGGGCGAATCCGGAAGGAGGCCTGTTCATGGCACGTCGCGCAGTTGCGCGAC
>NZ_NQYT01000092.1:0-17377 GCF_009192935.1 Xanthomonas sp. LMG 12461 | reverse complement strand
CGCTTAGGAAGCGATGGATCAACGGCAGATCCAGTTCCTGCTTGTCGGTGCTGATGCGCAGTGCGTGCACCTTCTCCCCTCGGGAGAAGGTGCCCCGAAGGGGCGGATGAGGGTACGAGCGCCGCCTCGTGCAATCACGCGGATGCAGGCTGGTTTCGCGACGCTTCGCGGTGGCTTGCATTTTGTGCAGCGGCAGGCCAGAGGTGAGGCGCGAGGTCATGCACCTCCAGCGCGACGACGCCCGCTCATCGGTGCGCGCGGCGCACGCGTCGTCGATGCGTTCACCGGCTGGGCGTAACAACGCCACCATCTTCGCCAACGCGTTCGATCGACGGCCGCCACGACCGCACGACCTCACGCGAGTCAGCCCACGTGGTCTGCCGGCGTCTCGCTGCTCCACAACAGCATCGCGTCGCCGTAGCTGAAGAAGCGGTAGCGCTCGGCGATGGCGTGGCGATAGGCGGCGAAGATGCGCTCGCGGCCGGCGAAGGCCGAGACCATCATCAGCAGTGTGCTCTCGGGCAGATGGAAGTTGGTCACCATCGCGTCGACGCTGCGGATGCGGTAGCCGGGCAGGATGAAGATCTGCGTCTCGCCGGCGAACGGATGCAGTTCGCCGTCCTTGGAGGCGCTCTCCAGCGCGCGCACCACCGTGGTCCCCACCGCAATCACGCGCCCGCCTGCCGCGCGCGTGCACCGCACCTGCTCGACCAGGCTGGCGCCGACGTTGAGCCACTCGCGGTGCATCTGGTGCTGCTCCAGCGCTTCCACCCGCACCGGCTGGAAGGTGCCGGCGCCCACATGCAGGGTCACGTGCCCGACCTCGACCCCGCGCTGCTGCAGCGCCTGCAGCAGCGGCGCGTCGAAATGCAGCCCGGCGGTCGGCGCGGCAACCGCACCGGCCTCGCGCGCGAACACGGTCTGGTAGCGCTCGCGGTCGTCCAGGCCCGGCTCGCGGCGGATGTACGGCGGCAACGGCAAGCGCCCGGCCTGCTGCAGCCAGTGCTCCAGCGCGCCGTCCACATGGAACTGCAACTGGTAGAACTCGCCATCGCGGCCCAGCACCTCGGCCTCGCCGCCGGCATCCAGGGCGATGCGCGCCCCGGCCTTGGGCGACTTGCTCACGCCCAACTGCGCCCGCGCGCGCTGGCCGCCGAGCAGCCGCTCGATCAGGATCTCGACCCGCCCGCCGGTGCTCTTCTGCCCGAACAGCCGCGCCGGGATCACCCGCGTGTCGTTGAAGATCAGCAGGTCGCCGGCACGCAGCAACTCGGGCAGGTCGCGCACATGCCCATCGGCGAAGGCCGCCGGCGCCGGCGGCACCAGCAGCAGCCGGCTGGCCGAGCGCTCGGCCAGCGGCTCCTGCGCGATCAGGTCTTCAGGCAGGTCGTAGTGGAAATCGGACTTTTTCAAGGCGCCGGGGGAGATCGGGAATGGGGCCGGCCATTGTAGCGGCGCCGGGATTGGGCATTCGGGATTAGGGATTCGCTGAAGCAGAAGCGGGATCCCGCTCTTGCGAATCCCCAATCCCCAATCCCCAATCCCGAATCCCGAATCCCAGCGCTTCAGCGCTCGAATTTTGTGGACAGAATGATCGACGAGGTAGTGCGCTCCACCCCGTCCAGCGCGCCGATGCGGTCGGTCAGTTCGTCCATGTCGTTGACGCCCGGCACCACGCCGAGCGCGATCAGGTCGAAGGAGCCGCTGACCGAATGCAGCACGCGCACCGCATCGATCTCGCGCAGTGCCTTGACCACCGAGGTCATCTTCTTCGGCAGCACGGTGATCAGGATGTGCGCGCGGATATGGCCCTGTTCGTAGTCGTCGCGGGTGCGCACGGTATAGCCGCAGATCACGCCCTCGCGCTCCAGGCGCTCGATCCGGCTCTGCACGGTGGTCCGCGACACGCCCAGGCGACGGGCGATCTGGGCGGTGGAGGCGCGCGCGTCCTCGCGCAGCAGCGACAGCAGGGCGTCGTCGGAGGCGGTGATCTTCATGACCACCGATTTTCGTCGAATCGACGAAAATGCGTCAATTCCTGCACGGATTCACGCTGCCATTCGACGATCCTGTCCCGATAATAGACAGGATCGTCGCCAGACAGCCCGCCTTCAGGAGATCTCCATGACCGTACTCGGCCCCCTCGCCCCGCTCCGTGCCCACGCCGGCGATCGCCTGACCCAGGGCCTGGACGACGCCAGCATCGAGCGCCTGGCGGCCTCGCATCCGTCGCTGCGCGCGGCGATCGACGCGGCCGGTGCGGACTACGCGCGCATCGCCGCGGAGTTCGGCGACCTGCTCGACCTCGACGAGGCCGAGCAGATCCGCCGCCTGCAGGCCGGGTTCGTCAATTTCTACGCCGACGACGCGGTGACCCCGTACGTGGCGTTGAGCGCGCGCGGCCCGTGGGTGGTCACGCTGAAGGGCGCGGTGCTGTACGACGCCGGCGGCTACGGCATGCTCGGCTTCGGCCACACCCCGGAGGCAGTGCTGGAGGCGATGGCACGGCCGCAGGTAATGGCCAACGTGATGACCCCCAACCTGTCGCAGCTGCGCTTCGAGCGCGCGCTGCGTGCGGAGATCGGCCACCGCCGCGGCGGCTGTCCGTACGCCCGCTTCATGTGCCTCAATTCCGGTTCCGAATCGGTGGGCCTGGCCGCGCGCATCGTCGACATCAACGCCAAGCTGCAGACCGATCCGGGCGCACGCCACGCCGGCGCCAAGATCAAGCGCCTGGTGGTCAAGGGCAGCTTCCACGGCCGCACCGACCGGCCCGGCATGTACTCCGACTCCAGCCGCAAGACCTATCTGCAGCACCTGGCCAGCTACCGCGGCGACGATGGGCTGATCGCCATCGCGCCCTACGACGTGGACGCGCTGCGCCGCGCCTTCGCCGAGGCCGAGCAGCACGGCTGGTTCATCGAGGCGGTGTTCCTGGAGCCGGTGATGGGCGAAGGCGACCCCGGCCGCGCGCTGCCGCCGGCGTTCTATGCCGCCGCGCGCGAACTGACCCGCAACCACGGCAGCCTGCTGCTGGTCGACTCGATCCAGGCCGGCCTGCGCGCGCACGGCGTGCTGTCGGTGGTGGACTATCCCGGCTTCGAGCAGCTCGACCCGCCGGACCTGGAAACCTATTCGAAGGCGCTCAATGCCGCGCAGTACCCGCTGTCGGTGCTGGCAGTGACCGAGCACGCGGCGCAGGTGTATCGCAAGGGCACCTACGGCAACACCATGACCAGCAACCCGCGCGCGCTCGACGTGGCCACGGCGACCCTGGCGCAGTTGACCCCGCAGGTGCGCGCCAACATCCGCGAGCGCGGCGCCGAGGCGGTGCAGAAGCTGGAGAAGCTCAAGGCCGAACTCGGCGGCGCCATCACCCAGGTCCAAGGCACCGGCCTGCTGTTCTCCTGCGCGCTGGCCCCGCAATACAAGTGCTACGGCGCCGGCTCCACCGAGGAGTGGCTGCGCCAGCACGGCGTCAACGTGATCCACGGCGGCGAGAACTCGCTGCGCTTCACCCCGCACTTCGCGATGGACAGCGAAGAGCTGGATCTGCTGGTCGGGCTCATCGGCCGCGCCCTGCGCGAAGGCCCGCGCGTGGCACAGGCCGCGGCGGCCTGAACCCCGCTGCTTGCGGTGCCGCAGGACGGCGCCGCAAGCGGCCAATCCCGACAGCATTGGCGCGTGCCGCCCTTGCACAGAGGGCGAGTATCGGCCTGGTTTCGTGGTCCGCCGATACTGGCGACGCTCATGGCGACACGCGATCTGGCACTGCCACACCCGCTCCTTCGGCATACCTCGAAACGCACCTGGTGCGACGATCCGGCAGCGACAGTGCGCCGTCGGTACCGCGCCATCTCCAGGCAGCATCGGCTGCCTGACACCGGCGCGCCTCGCTACCGCCCCTAGGTCGGACTTCCACGTACCCGCAGCGCCCGTCTGGCCGGCGCTGGCGTCGCGCGCCCGCACGGACGGGCCCTAAACCACCCAGTGCCAAGTCCTGTGGCCGATCACGTGCGTTGGCCGATAGGCCAAATTTTCTGGCGAGTCCGGCTATCCGAACCGCGGCGGACCGGCGCCGATGACAAAGAGATTGCAAACAATTCGCATTTGCATGGAAAATGAATGCACTGCCTGCATCGCATGCGCGGCAGACACCGTTTCGCCCAGCCGCCCGATCTCCCCGCCACGGCCGCTCCCACTGGGGGACGGCCGCTGTCCGCGATCGGGGTGCCGTCCCTCCTGCAAACCGAACCGCCCATGACCTCCCCGATCAAGCGCCGCAAACATGCCGTGACCCGCCAGGCCGCCGCACCGACCCTCACCACCGCCGTGCTGCTGGGCGGGCTGAGCCTGCTTTCCCCCGCGCATGCGGAGACCGGCGACCAGCCCACCACGCTGGACAAGGTCGACGTGCAGGCCCAGCGCGCCAAGCGCTACCTGGTGGAAGTGCCGGACTCGCCGAAGTTCACCCAGCCGCTGATCGACACCCCGCAGACCCTCAACATCATCGGCAAGGACCTGTTCAACGAACAGGGCGCCACCACCCTCACCGAAGCGCTGCGCAACAGCCCGGGTGTGGGCACGTTCTATGTGGGCGAGAACGGCAACACCAGCACCGGCGATGCGATCTACATGCGCGGCTTCGACAGCTCCAGCAGCATCTTCGTCGACGGGTTGCGCGACCTCGGCTCGATCTCGCGCGACGTGTTCAACATCGAGCAGATCGAGGTGGAGAAAGGCCCGGCCGGCACCGACAACGGCCGCAGCGCGCCGACCGGCGCGATCAACCTGGTCAGCAAGCAGGCGCACCTGGACAACGCCAGCAGCGCCACGCTGTCCGGCGGCGACCATGGCCAGCGCCGCGCCACCGCGGACTGGAATCAGGCGCTGGGCGCCAGCAGCGCGCTGCGGTTGAACGTGATGGGCCAGGACAGCGACGCCATCGGCCGCGACCATGTCGCCAACAAGCGCTGGGGCCTGGCCTCGTCGCTGGCGTTCGGCCTGGGCACCGACACGCGCTACCTGCTCGACCTGCTGTACGTGAAGCAGGACAACGTGCCCGACGGCGGCGTGCCGACGATCGGCCTGCCCGGCTACAGCTCGCCCGACCCCGCACGGCCGTGGCTCGGCGGCGCGGCGCGCGTGGACAGCAGCAACTTCTACGGCACCCGCGACGACCACGACGACGTGACCGCGAAGATGGCGACGTTCCGCATCGAGCACGACGTGTCCGACACGGTCAAGCTGACCAATACCGCGCGCTGGGGCCGCAACGAGCAGGACTACCTGCTGTTCGCGTTCATGCCCAACGCCGCCAACCTGCGCACGCCGAATCCGGCGGATCCTGCGACCTGGACGGTGCTGCGCAGCCTGCCGACCTTCAAGGATCAGCAGTACACCACCCTCGCCGACCAGTTGAACCTGCGCGTGGACTTCGCCACCGGCGCAGTGCAGCACAACCTCAGCACCGGCGTGGAAGCCTCGCGCGAGGAACTGCGCAGCTGGGGCCACAACATCGTCGACCGCGCCGCCTGGCTGGCGGCCAATCCGGCCAACCTCTATGCACCGGACTGGAACACCACGCCGCTGCGCACCGCGCGCAACGGCGCGCGCAGCCATGGCACCACCACCACCTACTCGGCCTATGCCTTCGACACGCTGAAGTTCGGCGACAGCTTCCTGGTCACGGCCGGGGTGCGCGCGGATCGCTACAAGACCGACTTCGACAGCCTGGTGTGCAGTTCCGCCACCTCCACCGCCGCGCCCTGCACCACCGTGGTCGGCCTGGACACCGACATCGCCGACACGCTGTTCAGCTGGAAGCTCGGCGCGGTCTACAAGGCCAACGAGGACGTGAGCGTGTACGCCAACTTCGCCACCTCGCAGCAACCGCCCGGCGGCAGCACGCTGGAACTGAGCGCCTCGGCCAACAACGCCAACAATCCGCGCTTCGATCCGCAGAAGGCCAAGACCGCCGAGGTCGGCACGAAATGGAACTTCCTCGACGACGCGCTGTTCGCGACGCTGGCGCTTTTCCGTACCGACGTGAACAACGAGATCGTGCAGGGCAGCGACGGGCTGTACTACCAGAGCGGCGCGAAGCGCGTGCAAGGGATCGAACTGTCGGCGGTCGGCAAGCTGACCGAGCGCTGGTCGCTGTCCAGCGGCTACACCAAGCTGGATGCGCGGGTGCGCCAGGGCACGACCGTCTCGCAGGACGGCAGCCAGGATCTGGCCTACACGCCGGACAGCGCGTTCACCGCCTGGACCACCTACACCCTGCCGTTCGGGCTGACCGTCGGCGGCGGCGTGCGCTACTCGGGCGAGATGAAGCGCGGCCGCGACGGCGCGGTCGGCACGCCGGCGTTCGTGAAGTCGTACACCGTGTGGGACGCGGTGCTGAGCTACCCGGTCAACGACCACGTGGCGCTGCGCCTGAACGCCTACAACCTGTTCGACAAGGACTACGTCGCCGCGATCAACAAGAGCGGCTTCCGCTACACGCCCGGCGCGCCGCGCTCGGTGCTGCTGACTGCCGAGGTCCGCTTCTGAGCGACCGCGCCTGCCAACGCGCGGTGGACGCCCTATCCTGGGCGTCCACCGCCGGAGCGCCCCATGCTGCTGCACATTCCCGACATCCTCACCGCCACTGAGGTCGCGCGGTTCCGCCAGGCATTGGAGACCGCCGACTGGGTGGACGGCCGCGAGACCGTCGGCGCGCAGGGCGCGCAGGTCAAGCGCAACCTGCAACTGGCCGACGCCTCGCCGCTGAAGCAGGACCTCGGCCAGGCGGTGCTGAGCGCACTGGCACGCAGCCCGCTGTACTTCGCCGCGGCGCTGCCGCTGCGCACCATCCCGCCACGCTTCAACCGCTACAGCGGCGGCGGCAGCTACGGCCTGCACGTCGACGGCGCCGTGATGACCCAGGCCGCCACCGCCGCGCAGCCGGCGCTGACCGTGCGCAGCGACCTGTCCTGCACGCTGTTCCTGAGTGCGCCGGAGGAGTACGACGGCGGCGAACTGCTGATCCACGACACCTACGGCGAGCACGAGGTCAAGCTGCCCGCCGGCGACCTGATCCTGTATCCGTCCAGCAGCCTGCACCGGGTCGCGCCGGTGACCCGCGGCGCACGCATGGCATCGTTCTTCTGGGTGCAGAGCCTGGTGCGCGACGCCGGCCGGCGGCAGACCCTGTTCGAGCTGGACACCGCGATCCAGGCGCTGACCGCCAGCGGCGCGGACGCGGCGGCGCTGCTGCGCCTGACCAACGTCTACCACAACCTGCTGCGCGACTGGTCGGAGACATGAGCGGGCGTGGGGACCGGAACGCCGAACATGCCGCCGGCACACGGTCGCGCGTAGGGCACCTGCGCGCTGCCGTTGTACGGTCGCGCTGCGTCGACGCGTGAGTCGCCCCGCTTCACCGACCGCAGTCCGCGCCAGCGCAGGCATCGCCACGCTGCACGGCAGCAGCATGGGCACGCGCTGGAGCGCCAGGCTGCTGCCGCCCCAACGCAGCGACCTGCACGCATTGCGCGATGCGATCCAGGCGCAGCTCGATCTGGTCGTCGCGCAGATGAGCACGTGGGACGCGCAATCGGATCTCAGCCGCTACAACCGCGCCGACGCCGATACCTGGCACGCCTTGCCCGCCGCGTTCGACACAGTGCTGCGCTGCGCGCTGGAAGTGGCGCATCGCAGCGGCGGCGCCTTCGATCCCACGATCGGCGCCGTGGTCGGCGCGTGGGGTTTCGGTGCCACCGCCGGGGATCGGCGGGTGCCGGAGCCCGCCGCCCTGCAACAGGCCCGCGCCGCGGGCGACTGGCGCCGACTGACCGTCGACGACGCGGGCCGCTGGCACCAGCCGGGCGGGCTGCATCTGGATCTGTCGGCGATCGCCAAGGGCTACGGCGTCGACCTGGCAGCGACGGCGCTGCGTGCGCATGGCGTGGAAAGCGCACTGGTCGAGGTCGGCGGCGATCTCTATGGCTACGGCCGCAAGCCGGACGCGCAGCCGTGGCGGGTGTTGATCGAGGCCGCTGCGGACGAGCAGGTGCATGGCGACGCATCGCCGCGCGCGCTCGCGGTCGACGGCCTGGCGGTGGCCACCTCCGGCGACCGCTGGCATCACTTCGAACAGGACGGACGACGCTATGGACACCTGCTGGATCCGCGTCGCGGCCGACCGATCGCCGCGACGCTGGCCGCGGTGACGGTGGTGGCCGCCGATGCCATGCGTGCCGATGCCTGGGCCACTGCCCTGAGCGTGCTCGGTGTGGAGGCCGGACTGGCCTGCGCAGAACGCGAAGGACTGGCGGTGCGCTTCCTGGTGCGCCACGACGGCGCGGTGCAGGAACGGCTCAGCAGCGGCTTCGCGGCGTTAGCACGGGGCTGAGCTGAGCGCGGCACGCTGCTCGATGAGCCGCGGCCAGGGAGAGCACCACAGCACCGCGTGAGACGACGCGCCGGCGTGTTCCGGACACCGCGCCGCGACCCCGACCGCCACTGCTACGGTTGCGGCTTCGGCCGCGGCGACGCCAGCAACGCCACGCCGTCGCGCCATCAGCGCGACGCCGGCAACCCCATGCGCTGCAGCTCGAACACATAGCCCTTGCCGCGTACCGTGCGGATCCATTGCGGCACCAGCGGGTCGTCGCCGAGCTTCTGGCGCAGCCGCGAGACCTGCAGATCGATGCCGCGGCTGCCCGCAGGCATGCTGGCCTCGCCGTCGCCCAGCGCGGTGCGCAGCGTCTCGCGCGTGAGCACCTCGCCCGGCTGCTCCAGAAACACCGCCATCAGCCGCAGTTCGCCGGGCGACAGCGGGATCGTCCGCCCGTCCGGCGCCACCGCCTGGTGCCGCGCGGCATCGACCTGCCAGCCGCCATGCGCCGCTGCCGGCGGCTGGGTCGCGCGCACCCGACGCAGCACCGCGTTGAGCCGCGCCACCAGTTCGCGCAGGTCGGGCGGCCGCACCAGGAAGTCGTCCGCGCCCAGATCCAGCCCGATCACCCGGTCCACCGGCTCGGCGCGGTCGGCCATCATCACGATGGCGATATCGCCGCGGTCGCGCAGTTGCCGGCACAGGCGCAGGCCCTCGGCACCGTCGAGGCCGGCATCGAGCACCACCGCGTCGTAATGCCCGGCCGCCAGTTGCGCCTGCAGGTGCGGCGCACTGTCGGCGTCGTGGGCCTGCAGGTTGAAACACGCCAGGTAATCGCGAATCCGGTCGCGCAAGACCGCGTCCGCGTCCGCCACCAGAATTTTCGCCAACCACCTGTTGTCCGAGAGCACCTGTCGGCTTCCGCTGTACGGCCCGGATGGCCGCGTTCGCGCATTGGACGCGGTCGGCGTCGACGCTGCAAGAGCCGCGCGCGTGATGCAGCGGGCTCAGTCCGCCGGCGTCGGCAGGGCCTCGATGCGCATCGCCAACACCTCCCCGCCCCCGCTCAAAGCGAAGCGGCGCCTGGCATCGGCGGCCAACCAGGCGCTGTCGCCGGCCGCCAATGGCGGCAGTCCGCTGGCCGCATCGAACTGCGCTTGCCCTGCCAGAAGATGAACGGCCCAGGCGACACCGGGTTCGGCGAAGAACAGCATCGGCCCGACCAGCGGCCGGTGCAGCAGTTGCGTGCGCAGCCGGTCGCGTCGCCACATGAGGTTGAAATCGTGGGTCGGCCCGTCCAGCAACTCGCCACGCAGCGGCCGCTCGCCGGCGAAGCGCAGGCGCGCGCAAGGATCCTGCAGCACTTGTTCCTCGCCGTCGTCGAAACGCAGGCGCACGCCGTTGCCGCGCAGCAGGACCAGTTCGCGGTCGATCCCGGGGAAAGCTGAAAAGGCGGCATCCTGCTCGATCTCGGCGATGGACAGGCGCAGCAGCCAGTCGTCGCCGACCGCCGGCAGACGCAGGATCTCCCGGGTCCAGCCCAGGCCGTTGCGCCAGCGTTCGCGGCGATACTCATTGGCGGGGATCACCCGCGCGGGCAGCGTGCACCAGTCCATGCGCGCATTCTGCACGATCAAGGCAAGTAGCCGGTCCTTGGCCAGCCCGAATATGCGACGCAGGAGGCGCCATGGCGCCCAAAAAAAACATCGCCCGGCTGCACGTCACTGTGCAACGCCGGGCGACGATGTACCTCCCTGTCGGCTTCCTGCCTTCCCCCTTCGCATCCTGCTCAGTGAGGCTGCGGCCGCGCGTCCAGCGCCGGCCCTATCCTTTCGTTGCAAATCCCTTTAACGCCTTTCCACCGGCTTGGCAGCTGCCTGCTTGGCGGCTGTCGGTGCGGGTGCCTTCGTGGCGCCCACATCGATCCGGTCGCGGTTCCGCTCGACCGTCTTGAGTCCGATGCCTTTCACCAGTGCCAGTTCCTCGGCGCTCTTGAAAGGTCCGTGCGCCTGCCGGTAGTCGACGATCGCCTGGGCCTTGGAGGCCCCCACGTTCACCAACACCTGGTCGATTTCCTCCGCTCCAGCGGAGTTGATGTTGACCTTGTCCGCGGCGAGCGCGGAACCGGACAGCATCAGGGCAACGACCAGCGACTTCAGGACCACGATAAAAGACTGCATGGCAACGCTCCTTGTGACTTGGATGGGGACTTCGCCGGCCTTTCCTGCCGGCGTTGTCAGCATCGCTCGCCACATGGGTACAGCCTATCGTCGGAACGCGTCACAAACAGCAGGTAAACGGCGCGTCGCCGTGTAGGAAAAACCCTACACTGGCACCGGGGCGTAGAATGGCTGCACACGTGTGCAATCACTTCGGAGCTTTTCATGGACAGTGCCAAGATCGACCGTTTCCTGAGCGAAAAGTGGGATGACGACATCGTCCCGCAACTGGTCGATTACATCCGCATCCCCAACAAATCGCCGATGTTCGACGCCGATTGGGTCGCGCATGGCTACATGGCCGATGCGGTGGCGCTGATGGAGCGCTGGGCGCGCGCGCAGGCGATCCCCGGCCTGCAGGTGGAGGTGGTGCAACTGGAAGGCCGCACCCCGTTGATCTACCTGGAGGTGCCGGCCAGCAGCGACGCGACCGGCGAGGACACCGTGCTGCTGTACGGGCACCTGGACAAGCAGCCGGAAATGACCGGCTGGGACGCCGACCTGGGTCCGTGGACGCCGGTGCTCAAGGGCGACCGCCTGTACGGCCGCGGCGGCGCCGACGACGGCTACGCCCTGTTCGGTTCGCTGGCGGCGATCCAGGCGCTGCAGGACCAGGGCATTCCGCACGCGCGCTGCGTGGTGCTGATCGAGGCCTGCGAGGAATCGGGCAGCTACGACCTGCCCGCCTACGTCGACCATCTGGCGGCGCGGATCGGCAAGCCCTCGCTGGTGGTGTGCCTGGATTCGGGCTGCGGCAACTACGAGCAGCTGTGGTGCACGACCTCGCTGCGCGGCCTGGCCGGCGGCAACTTCAGCGTCAAGGTGCTCAGCGAAGGCGTGCATTCGGGCGACGCCTCCGGCGTGGTGCCGTCGAGCTTCCGCGTGCTGCGCGACCTGCTGTCGCGGCTGGAGGACGAAGCCACCGGCAAGATCAAGGTCGAGGGCCTGTACGCCGACATCCCCGAGGAGCGGCTGGCGCAGGCGCGCAAGGTCGCCGAGGTGCTGGGCGACGAGGTCTACAGCAAGTTCCCGTTCCTGCCCGGCATGCGGCCGATGCACGAGGACCTGTCCGAGCTGGTGCTCAACCGCACCTGGCGCCCGGCACTGTCGGTGACCGGCGCCGACGGCCTGCCGCCGCTGGCCTCGGCCGGCAATGTGCTGCGCCCGGAAACCGCGGTGAAGCTGTCGCTGCGCCTGCCGCCGACGCTGGACGGCAAGCACGCCGGCGAACTGCTCAAGGACGTGCTGCTGCGTGATCCGCCGTACGGCGCCGAGGTGTCGCTGGCGCTGGAGAAGTCCTCCTCCGGCTGGAATGCACCGGCGCAGTCGCCGTGGCTGACGGATGCGATCGAAGCGGCCTCGCAGGCGGCGTTCGGCAAGCCGGCGATGTACATGGGCGAAGGCGGCTCGATCCCGTTCATGGGCATGCTCGGCGAGAAGTTCCCCGGTGCGCAGTTCATGATCACCGGCGTGCTCGGCCCGCATTCCAACGCGCACGGCCCGAACGAGTTCCTGCACATCCCGATGGGCAAGCGGGTCACCGCCTGCGTGTCGCGGGTGATCGCCGCCCACCATGCCGCCAGCCTGCGCGGCGAGACCACCGGCAGCGCGGCGGTGGCCGGCGGCGAGCAGCATGGCGGGCATGGGTGCTGTTGATGGGGCCGGGATGGCGGGAGTCGGGAGTCGGGAGTCGGGATTGGCGACGCCTGTTTCCTGAGTGACTGATCCGTCCCCTGCTTGCGGTGGGAGAGGCGTCGGCTCCGACGCGGCGCCTTTCCGATGGTGTCATCCGCGCAGCGCGGGCGGCCGCCTTCCATGGGCGTGCCGACTGCGCGGCGTACGCAAGCATCGACGCCATCACAGTCGATCTGGCACGATCCGACGCTGATCCCCCTCCGCGCTCGGAACGCTCTCCATGCACACTCTGTTCGGCAGCGACAGCTGGCTCTACATCATCCTGGTGGGCTTCGTGGTCGGCCTGCTGGCGCGTTTCCTCGGCCCCAGCAGCGGACGCTCCGGCTGCCTGTTCACCGTGTTGCTGGGTATCGCCGGCGCGCTGCTCGCCGGCTGGTTCGGCCACTACATGGGCTGGTACAGCCGTGGCGAGCCGGCGGGCTTCCTCGGTGCGCTGCTCGGCGCCATCGCCCTGCTCGCCTTGTTGCGGCTGTTCTCCAGCAAGCGCTGAGGCACGGCGCGCCGCTCGCCACGGCGGCGGCGCCCGTTTACGCTGTGCGGCTCGTTTCCGCCGCAGCCTGCCGATGAGCGCCAGCCCGATGGTTCCCGATGTTCTTGCGGCACGCGCCGCGCAACGCCTGGCCTGGGCGCGCACGGCCCTGGACGACGCACAGGCGACGCTGCAGCGCGCCTCCGTGGACGCCGGCCAGCGCAGCTACTGGCGCAGCCATGGCCAGGGCGCCAGCCGCATCGTGATGGATTCGCCGCCGGACCTGGAAGACGTGCGGCCGTGGCTGCGCATGCATGCGCTGCTGCACGGCGGCGGCGTGCGGGTGCCGACGATCCTGGCGCAGGACGCGGAGGCCGGCTTCCTGCTGCTGGAAGACCTGGGCCAACCGACCCTGGCGCAATGCCTGGACACGAGCACCGCGGACGCGCACTTCGACGCCGCGCTCGGCCAGTTGCTGCGGCTGCAGGCGATCGCGCCGCCGCCAGGCATGGGCGTGTTCGGCGAGGCGCTACTGCAACGCGACGCGGGCCTGTTCGAGGAGTGGTTCCTGCAACGCCACCTGGGCATTACCCTGGATGCCGACGAACGCGCGGCCCTGCACGGCGTGCAGCGCCAGCTCATGGACAACGCGCTGACCCAGCCGCAGGTGCTGGTGCATCGCGACTTCATGCCGCGCAACCTGATGCCGGCGGCCGACGGTCCCGCCGTGCTGGATTTCCAGGACTGCGTGACCGGACCGGTGGCCTACGACCCGGTCAGCCTGTTCAAGGACACCACGGTCAGCTGGCCTTTGGCGCAGGTCGACGCGTGGCTCGCCAGCTATCACGCGCGTGCGCTGCAGGCCGGGATTCCGGTGCCGCCGCTGGCGCAATTCCTGCGCGACGCCGAGTGGATGGGCGTGCAGCGCCACCTGAAGAACCTGGGCATCTTCGCACGGCTGAACTACCGCGACGGCAAGGCCTGGTACCTGGATAACGTGCCGCGCTTCATCGCCTACCTCGACGAAGCATTGCCGCGGCACCCGACCCTGCAGCCGCTGGCGCAACTGCTGCAGACGCGGATCAAGCCGGCCCTGGCGCAGCGCGCGGCGGCCTGCGCATGAAGGCGCTGATCTTCGCCGCCGGCCTCGGCGAGCGCATGCGTCCGTTGACCGCACACACGCCCAAGCCGCTGCTGGCGGTGGGCGGCACGCCGCTGATCGTCTGGCACCTGCGCAAGCTCGCCGCGCTGGGCGTGCGCGAGGTGGTGATCAACACGTCCTGGCTGGCCGAACAGTTCCCGCAGACGCTCGGCGACGGCAGCGCGTTCGGGCTGCGCATCGCCTATTCCTACGAAGGCGCCACACCGCTGGAAACCGGCGGCGGCATGCTGCACGCACTGCCGCTGCTCGGCGAGGCACCGTTCCTGCTGGTCAACGGCGACATCTGGACCGACTTCGATTTCGCCCGACTGGCGCCCGAGCCGCCAGGCCTGGCGCAACTGGTGCTGGTGGATCCGCCGGCCTATGCGGCGCACGGCGATTTCGCCCTGCAGGACGACGGGCACGTGCACAACGCCGGCGACCCGCTGCTCACCTACGCCGGCATCGGCATGTACCGCCCCGCCCTGCTGCGCGACTGGCAGACCATCGCCGCCCCGGCACCGACCGCGCCGGGCGTGCCGCCCCGCTTCTCGGTGGTGCCGCTGCTGCGCGCGCAGGCCGAACGAGGCCAGCTGCACGGCCTGCACCACCCTGGCCGCTGGACCGACGTGGGGACGCCGCAGCGGTTGGCGGAGTTGGATGAGGTGCTGGGAATGGGGAAACGGGAATCGGGAATCGGGAAAAGCTGAGGTCCCACAGCTTGCCTGCCCCACGGCGGCACGCGAGCATCTCCAGAACCCTTCGATTCCGAGCACGACACGCGGAACATCAGCGGCGCCGTGCCGGTTACGCGGCGCGAAGCGCTGTTTTTCTCGAATGCCGCAGTCCGGCTTCGGTCGCGGGGATCTCAGTTTTTCCCCATTCCCGATTCCCCACTCCCGATTCCCACCCTCCGCAAAAACGGCACCGTCACCCGCCGCTGCGCGGCCAGCGATTCGCGGTCCAGGCGCTCCAGCAGGCCGATCAGGCCGGCCAGGTCGCGTCCGGCGTGGGTCAGCAGCCAGTCGATCGCCGCGTCTTCCAGCACCAGGCCACGGCGCTGGGCACGCTCGCGCAGCACCGCGGCGCGGCCGGCGTCGTCCAGTGGCGCCAAGGCGATGCGGGTGCACTGCGACAGCCGCGAGCGCAGGTCCGGCAGACTGAGCGCCAGGCCGTCGGGCATCGCCTGCGCGGTGTACAGCAGGGTCACCCCGGCGCTGCGCGCACGGTTGTGAAAATCGAACAGCGCCACCTCGTCCTCGCGCTGCCCGGCGATCGCTTCCAGGCCGTCGAGGGCGACCAGATCGCGGCCCTCCAATGCTTCCAACGCATCGCGCAGGCGGCCGGCGGCGGCCTGCAGCGGCAGGTAGGCGGCGCTGCGCCCGGCCTGCTCGGTGGCCGCGCACAGCGCCAGGGCCAGGTGGGTCTTGCCGGTGCCGGCAGGGCCAGACAGGTACACCCAGTCGTCGGCGGCGCCGTCGGCGACCGCCTGCAGCTGCGCCAGCAACCCGTCCGGCGCGCCCAGATAGCGGTCCAGGCGCTGTTCCGGCGGATAGCGCAGGGCCAACGGCAGTTGCGGCACGCTCACGGCTGGTCGGGGCTGCGCGGCGGCAGTTCGATGATGGTGGTGCGCTCGGTGACCGTATCCAGCAGGATCGCCGACTTCTCGCCCGCGTACAGGTCGCTCTGCCGGTACTGCTCGTGCAGGTAGTGCAGCAGCACGTTGGCCACCGCCGCCACCGGCAGCGCCAGCAGCATGCCGAGGAAACCGAACAGCTGGCCGCCGGCCATCACCGCGAAGATCACCGCCACCGGATGCAGGCCGATCTTGTCGCCGACGATGCGCGGGGTCAGCACGTAGCTTTCCAGCAACTGGCCGACGGTGAACACCACGCCGACCAGGATCAGCAACTGCAGGTCGAAGCCCTTGGCCTGCACCAGTGCGGCCAGCACCGCCAGCAGGATGCCGGTGGTCGCGCCCAGGTACGGGATGAAGCTGATCAGGCCGGCGACGATGCCGATCAACAGGCCGAGCTTGAGGCCAACCAGGGTCAGGCCGCCGGCGTAGATCACGCCCAGCGCCAGCATCACCAGGAACTGGCCGCGGATGAACGCACCCAGCACCTCGTTGGACTGCTGCGCCAGGCGGGTGATGGTGCCGACGTGGTTGCGCGGGATGGTGGCGGCCACGCGCGCAACCAGCAGGTCCCAGTCGCGCAGGAAGTAGAAGGTCAGGATCGGCAGCAGCACCAGGTTGACCACCCAGGTCACCATCGCGAAGCCCGAGCGCGACAGGTAGCCGAAGAAGGTCGCGGCGACGCCGCCGGCCTGCTGCCAGTGCCCGCGGATCCAGTCGATCAGCCGCTCCGGATCCAGCCAGCCCATCAGCTCCAGCCCGGTCTTCTGCTCGGCCCACGGGATCGCGGTGCCGATGAACCAGTCGCGCGCCTGCGGCAGCACGTCGATGAAGGTGACGATCTGCCGCTCCAGCATCGGCACCAGGATCACCAGCGCCAGCACCAGCAGCAACACCATCAGCACGAACACCAGGGTCACCGCCATGTTGCGCGAGCGCCCGGCGCGCTCCAGGCGGTCCACCAGCGGGTCGCCGAGCCAGCCGAGCAGCAGCGCCAGCACGAACGGGGTCAGGATCGGCGCCAGCAGCCACACCACCCACAGCACGCCGACGATCACCGCCGTCCATTTCAGGCGGCGCAGGAACAGCGCGATCTCGGCTTCGGGCGACAGCGTCATTTCAGGCGGTACTCCGTCGGCTCGCTGTTGAGGATCACCGGACCCTCGACCGGCGCGACCACCGGCTGCAGCGCGGCGTCCGGGCCGAGCATGCGGTTCAGACCGGACACGCCGCTGAGCAGGTCCAGGTCCAGCTCCAGGCGGTCGCCATCGGCGCGGACCGGCACGATGCGCCGCACCACCGAGGCGTTCTGCAGCGCGGCGGAGGCGCGCAGGTAATCGTCGGCGCTGCGGATGCCGGTGATCACCACCCGGTAGATGCCGGCCGGGCCGGCGCTGACCGCCTTGGCATAACGCTTGACCAGGGCGTCGGCGGCGCCGTCGGCACCGCTGGCCATGGCGCGGCGCGCGTCGGCGTCGCTGGACGACCAGGTCGACAGCACCTTGCCGCTATCGACGAAGGTCCAGTCCGCGGTCCAGCCGCCGGCCTTGCCGCGGTACAGCTTGCCGATCAGTTGCATCGGCGGGCTGTAGCGCGACGAGGCGCTGGCCACCGCCGCGGTGTCCTGGCGCCAGATCGCGCCGGCCAGGGCCTGCTCGGCGGCGTTGCCGGTCGGCAGGCCGAGGCGGAAGCCACGCTCGATCGCCCGGTCGAGCAGGCTGCGCGCGGCGTTGGACTGCTGCACGCCGACCAGGCGCGGGCCGCTGCCGTCGTCGATGGCCAGCCACACCACCGGCTTGGGCCGCGGCTGCGGCCACACCGGCAGGCCCAGCGC
>NZ_NQYT01000091.1:0-5195 GCF_009192935.1 Xanthomonas sp. LMG 12461 | reverse complement strand
CCTCATCCGCCCCTGTGGGGCTCCTTCTGCCGAAAGGTCAAGGAAACACGTCGAAGTATTGGCGATCGCGATCCACCCATCCATCAATTGTGCGATCGAAGTCAGATGATATTGCTGCCCTGTTCGCAGCGGACCGCGGATGGATCGCCACGTCATTCGGCCAAATTAATGTGTCATAAATATGAAATTATCTTGACGCCTCTTGAATGAACTGTTAATTTTATTTTCCTTAAAAATTCAGGGTATATATTCCGAAATACAAAATTCATTAAATAAAATTAGATTTCTTATCGAATTCCACTTGATTCACTTGACTCACTTGCAAGAGAGAAGAATGAAGATTTATAAAAAATCAGTCGTGGCATGCGCGTTGTTTTCCATTGCCGGAGCAGGCAATTGCGGAATAGGCGAGAACTCGTGGTTCTTCATGCCCTTGGAAAAAGTAACCTATGACTTCACCGCTGGCGAAGAACACATGGGCCTTGAAACAGGATGCGATTTCTTCGCCCCCGGCAATATCTTTTTTGCGATCACATACTCTGGCACGCCTGCAGCCGAAAAAAGAGTCTATGTCGAAACCGACGACCCCAGAAACGTCACGTACGACAAAGCCGCAAAGACGTTCTACGTCACAAATCCAAAGCGCATGGCAATAGGACTACCCTATGGCGGAACCTATACCATTAAAAATCGCTCATTAGCGACGATCAAAGGCGCCAACTGTGACGCCGGATTCTATTAAATCCACGATTTCCGAGTGATCCGATGCCGCCACCGGAAGGCGGCATCTCTGACATTCATGCAGGCGCGCTCTACTTATCGCGCAACGCGTCCGTCCACGCCATTCCAACGCGGCGTCGGCTCCCCCAACAGATGCCGCACGAAGAAGTCGTACTGGCGCCGTTGCACGTAATCGATGGGACCGGTGGAGCGGCCGACGGTGTGTTCGCCGCCGGGCACGACCAGCAGGTCGAAGTCCTTGTTGGCCTTGATCAGCGCGTCCACCACCTGCCCGGTCGAGGCCGGGTCGACGTTGCTGTCCTGCTCGCCGACGATCAGCAGCAGGTCGCCACGCAGCTTGGCCGCATTGTCCACGCCGGAGGCGCGTGCATAGCTGGCGTCCACCGGCCAGCCCATCCACTGCTCGTTCCAGCTGATCTTGTCCATGCGGTTGTCGTAGCACCCCGCATAGGCCACGCCCACCTTGTAGAAGTCCGGATGCCGCTCCAGCGCGCCCAGCGTGCTCTGCCCGCCGGCCGACGCACCGTAGATGCCGACGCGGCCGATGTCGTAGGACGGATCCTGCGCGGCCAGTGCCTTGTGCCAGGCGATGCGGTCGGGGAAGCCGGAATCGCCGAGGTTCTTCCAGGCCACGTCGTGGAAGGCCTTGGAGCGGTTGGCGGTGCCCATGCCGTCGATCATCACCACGATGAAGCCCAGGTCGGCCTGGGCCTGCATGCCGATCTGCTTGTCGCCGCCGGAGTGGTAGCCGAACGGCCAGAAGGTCTTGGGCACGAAGGAATCGTGCGGGCCGGCATAGATGTTCTCGATCACCGGGTACTTCTTGTGCGGGTCGTAGTCGCGCGGGCGCACCACCATGCCCCAGATGTCGGTCTTGCCGTCGCGGCCCTTGGCCACGAAGGTCTGCGGCGCGCGCCAGCCGGCGGCCTGCAGCTTGCGGATGTCGCCGCGCTCCACCACCTGCAGCAGCCGCCCGTCGATGGCATGCAGTTCCATCACCGGGGCCATGTCCGGACGCGAATACACGTCCACGTAATGGCGCCCGTCGTCGGCGATGGCCACGTCGTGGTCGGCATCGGCCTGGGTCAGACGGGTCAGGTGGCCGCCGTCGAAATCCACCGCGAACAGTTGCCGGTAGTACGGATCCTTGCCCGCATCCATGCCGCTGGCGGTGAACCAGATACGCCGCTGCGCGTCGTCCACGCGCAGCACGTCGCGCACGATCCACTCGCCCTTGGTGAGCTGCGCCTTGATCCGGCCGCTGGTACCGTCGAACAGGTACAGATGGCGCCAGCCGTCGCGCTCGGAGATCCACAGGATCTCCTGGCCCAGGCCATCGACATCGTGATGGTAGCTGCGGTCGGCGTACACGAAGGTCTTGGCGTCCTCGCCCACCGCCACATGCGCCTCGCCCGTGGCCGCGTCCACCGCGATCGCGCGCATGCGCTGGAAGCCGCGTTGCACGTAGTCGAACACGAAACTGGCGCTGTCGCGGCGCCACTGGATCGGCGAGAGCTGGTACGGGTTGGCGAACAGCGCGTCGTCGATGGGCAGGCGCTTGGGCGTGCCGCCGCGCGCCAGCGCGCCGAGGTCGAACAGCACCGGTCGCTCGATGTCCACTGCATCGCCGGGCTTGGGATACAGCTGCGTGCGTACGATCGGCTGGCCGCCGCCGGGCGGCGCCGCCTCCACCCGGGTGACGCGGCGGGGAAAGCCGGGCTTCACCCGGTACAGCGCCAGCCGCTGCGAATCCGGCGACCAGGCAATCGTTTCCGGATCGTAGAAATCGTCGCTGCGGCCATCGTCGGCCAGGCGCAGCGTGTGCCCGTCGGCCACCGCGCGCAGCATCAGCGCATTGCCGTCGACATAGGCGTCCCAGCGTCCGTCCGGCGAGCGCCGCGGGGTGGCGTCGGCCGGCACGCTGAGATCGCGCACCACACCGAAACCGCGCGGCCGCGGCTGCGGGCCGCGGTCGGCACGCGCGCAGACGTAGGTGGTGAGCGTGCAGCGCCACGGCGTCTCATCGAGCTCGAAGGCGATCGCCGCCTGCGCCTTGCCACCCTCTGCGACGTAGGCGAAACGCGCGAACGGCAGGCGCAGCGCCGGATAGGCGGTGCCGGTTGCCGCGCCCAGCGCGCGCGCCAGCCGCGCCTGGTCGAACGCCGGCTGCTTGCGTTGGCTGGCCACGTCCTCGACCTCGAAGGCGAAACCGCCCGGCACGGTCTTGCGGTAGTAGAACGCGCCGTCGTCGCGCCACTGCGCCGGCCAGGTCACGTTCTCGGTCAGGCCGATCCAGGCCTCGCGCAGGCCCAGCGAGCGCTGGTAGTCGGCGACGCTGGGCGCGGCCTGGGCGGCGCCGGCGCAGCAGGCCAGTGCCATGACGATCGATACGACGAACTTGTTCATGCGGTTTCCAAAAATCTCATGACGCGCTGTTTCCCGTAGAGCGGCTTTAGCCGCGACGGGCTTTCCCGTTGACGTCTGCCGCAGCCAATCCCACAAAAAGGGACAAGAACCGTCCTACGCCTCTCCACACACGCAACGGCTACTCCCCGTCATCCTCTTCCAACGCGAGTTCCTCCGGACGCAGGCCGCTGCGCGCACCCCAGTGGTAGCAACCCAAGGCGATCGCGGCCACGCACAGCGTGTCCCAGGGATGCGCGATCCAGCCGCTGCCGCCGAAGGTGCCCAGACGCGACACCACCAACACCAGCGCGAAGAACACGATCAGCCACAGCACACCGCGCACCTGCCGCCACAGCCGCGCACGGCCGGCGGCGTTGGGCAGACGGTACAGCACGTACAGCGCGAACATGGCGATCTGCAGGCCGAGCAGCCACGACAGCGTGTTCCAGGTCGACCAGTACACGATCAGGCCTGCGACGATGAACGACAGCGGGCCGAGCAGCGCCATGCCGCGCAACCGGAACGGCCGCGGCAAGTCCGGCGCACTGCGCCGCAGTGCGGCCACGGTCACCGGCGCCACCGCATAGCTCAGCACCAGCGCCGCCGACACCACGTTGATCAGCGCCTCCCACGAGGGGAACGGCAGGGTCCAGAACACCGACAGGCCCAGGCTCAGCCACAGCGCCGGACGCGGGATGCCGGAGGCGGCGTCCACCTTGGTCAGCACCGGCAGGAATCCGCCGCTGCGCGCCCAGCCGTAGACCACCCGCGGCGTGGCGTTCATGTAGATGTTGCCGGTGCCGCTGGGCGAGATCATCGCGTCGCAGATCACCAGCGCCGCCAGCCAGCCCATGCCCAGCGCCAGGGCGATATCGTGGTACGGCAGCGAGAACGCCTTGTCGATGCCGCCCCAGCCGTTGACCAGATGTTGCGCCGGCACCCCGCCGAGGAAGGCGAGCTGCAGCAGCACGTAGATCACCGTGGACAGTGCCACCGACAGGATCAGCGCGATCGGGATGTTGCGCTGCGGATCGCGCACCTCGCTGGCCACCGACACGATCGGCGTGAGCCCGAGGTAGGCGAAGATGATGCCGCCGGCGGAGATCGCCGCCTCCACCCCGGCCGCACCGAACGGCGCGAAGCCCTGCACGTGCAGGTTGCGCGCATCGAAATGCGCCATCAGCAACACGATCACCAGCACCGGCACCAGGAACTTGAACACGCTGACGATGTTGTTGGCGGTGGCGAAGGTCTTGACGCTGTAGTAGTTGAGCAGGAAGAACGCGACCAGCAGCGCCAGTTGCAGCAGCCAGCCGGCGACGCTGGGATGAGTGCTGCCGGCCTGGTTGAGCCAGGGGAACCACGCCGCGGCGTATTGCCGCGCCGCTTCCACTTCGATCGCGATCAGGCTGGAGAAGGCGATCAGGGTGATGAAGCCCATCAGCCAGCCCAGCAGCACGCCGTGCGAGTACTCCGGGTAGCGCACCACGCCGCCGGCGCGCGGCAGCGCCGCGCCGAGTTCGCAGTACACCAGGCCCAGCAGCAGCACCGCCACGCCGCCGGCGATCCACGAGACGATGCCGGCCGGCCCGGCGATCGCCGAGACGTGGCTGGCCGAGAACAGCCAACCGGACCCGAAGATCGAGCCCAAGCCGATGAAGGTCAGATCGGTGAGGCTCAAGCGCTTGTGGAACTTGCCTTGTGCGGCCATGGCGTCTCCCGCTGGATTGGTGTCACTGGCGATTCGATGATCTGCGGCGTTCCCTACCCTCACCCCACCCCCTCTCCCGGAGGGAGAGGGGCTTGTTGCTCCCTTCTCCCTCTGGGAGAAGGTGCCCCGAAGGGGCGGATGAGGGGCCGGGCGAAGCCTCGTGCAGCTGAAACACCGCACGCGCTTCGCGCCCTACCCTCACCCCAACCCCTCTCCCGGGGGGAGAGGGGCTTATTGCTCCCACCTCCCTCGGGAGAAGGTGCCCCGCAGGGGCGGATGAGGGTACGGGCGAGGCCTCGTGCAGCCGAACTACCGTATGCGCTTCGCGCCCCGACCC
>NZ_NQYT01000090.1:0-35442 GCF_009192935.1 Xanthomonas sp. LMG 12461 | reverse complement strand
CTCCCGGCGGGAGAGGGGCCTTTGCTCTCGGCGCCGATGTGTTCGCTCCTGCGAATCCCCAATCCCGACTCCCGCCCCTAAAGATGCCGCGAACTCGGCCGATATCCCGGCAAGTCTCCTTGCGCCACGGCCTGCCATGACCGCCATCGCTCCCAGTTCCTCGCTCGCGCTGTCCGGCATGCGCGCTGCCACGTCCGGGCTGCAGGTGCGCGCCAACAACATCGCCAACCTCGCCACCGAGGGCTTCCAGCGTTCGGTCCCGGTGAACCAGGCGAGCGCCGGCGGTGGCGTGGTCGGGCAGGTGCGGCAGGCCGACGGGCAGGGCAGCGATCTGGTCGACGACATGGTCGGCACGCTGACCGAGCGCACCGCGTTCCAGGCCAATGCGCGGGTGCTGCGCGCGGCCGACGACAGCATCGGCAGCCTGCTCGACGTGCTCGCGTAAGCCGTCGCCGACGCGTTGCGTTCCCGCAGCGCAACATCGCCGCGATCACGCGGCTATGCGATTTTCCGCACCGATCCTCGGCACAGCGCACAAGACGCTGCGGCGCGCGCAGCGCAGGATGCGACGATCGCATTGCATCGGGGACGGTAGATGGATCGGAGAGATTTCCTGCGTCAGGGCCTGGCCGTCGGCGCGGTTGCCGGCGTGGAAGCGCTGGCCGGGCGTGCCGCCGCGGCACCCACAGCGGCCAGCGCCGCGCGTGCGCCCGCACCGCCGCAACTGCAGCCGCTGGCGGCCGACGCGCTGGCCGGGCACACCCTGCAATGCCGTTTCGTCGAGGCCGGCGCGACCTGGGAGGTGTACGAAGACCTGCGCCAGCCCGACGGCGATCTGACCCTGCGCGGGCCGGGTGGGGCGCTGGTGCTGGGCAAGCGCACCGAACCGGTGTCTCCTGCGGCGAAGGCCCCGTATTTCGGCATGGCCCTGGCCGAGGTGGCGATGGCCGATGCCGACCTGCTCGCCGATCGCCTGCTGCGCGACGGCGACCCCCGCGCCGACGAGGTGCGCGACGTCGCGCCGCCGCCGGCCTCGCAACTGGATCCCAAGGACTACAACGGGCGCCTGCCGTGGACCACCTTCGTCGGCACCCGCGAGTGCGCCGACACCATGCCGGTGTACCCGGATGGGCGCACCCGCTGCTATCGCGCGATCCAGGCGTTCCCGGAGCTGGGCAAGGACGAGCTGGTGCGGCGCCGCAGCGAAGGCCTGCTCGGCGGCTGGATGCCGGCGGTGCGCAAGGTGGTGCCGGCCGGCGAGGGCCGCTACTACGACATCCTGCTGTTCGCCGACGTGCTGGCCGAGGACCGCTTCGTGGTGCAGACCTGGCACCGCAGTGCGCTGGTCGAGCATGGCAAGGTCAGCAAGGTCGTGTACGGCTACAGCTATCCCGACTACCCGCCGCGGCGCGGCCCGCGCAGCGCCGAGGATTTCTACCGCGGCCTGCTCGCCTTCGCCGGCTACTGGCAGGCGCAGCTCGCCGACACCGTGCAGGCGCAGACTCCGGATGCGAGCTGGCGCGACATGGCGCGCTTCGCCTTCGCCCGCGAACTGGTGGTGCGCCCCGGCGGCACCTATCCCAAGTACGGCGCGGTGGACCGCGACTATTACGGCAACGAGTACGACGGCTTCCAGGACACCTTCACCAGTTCGCTGTACGCCAACCTGGAATGGGGGCGTTTCAGTCAGGCGGCGGCGGTGCTGGACGGCTATTTCAGCGACTTCGTGCAGGCCGACGGCATGGTCAACATGCGCGGCCCGGAGACCGGCCAGTTCGGGCTGACCCTGTCGCTGCTGGCGCGCTACCTGCGCTACACCGGCGATGCCGCGCTGCTGCGCAAGCACCGCGACAAGATCGCCGCCACCGCGCAGGTGCTGGTCGAGCTGCACGACGCCAGCCTGCGCCTGCCGGCATCGGCAGCGGGGCATGGCCTGCTCCACGGCTGGAACGAATCCGACGCCTGCCTGTTCCCCGATCCGCAGGTGTGGTGGAAGCCGTACTACGCCAACAGCGCGCTGACGGTGCGTGGCTGGCAGGACCTGGCCGCGGTGTGGAGCGGCATCGCCGGGCCCGGCGGGCAGGCCGCTGCGGCGCAATGGCAGCGCCGTGCGCAGCAACTGTCGGCGCAGCTGCTGCGCACGCTGCGTGGCAACATTCGCCGCGATCTGCAGCCGCCGTATATCGGCCCGCTGCCGGGGGTGAAGCTGACGTTCCGCCAGTCGCTGCAGCAGGAGCATCCCAGCGAGCAGGGCTGGCCGCACCGCGCCTATGCCGAACTGCTGCAGGCCGACGTGCTGCCTGACGACCTGGCGCACCTGGTCATCGACTGCGTGCGCGGCCACGGCGGCACCAGCCTCGGTGTGGTCGGCAACATCACCGCGCCGACCCCGGAGGCGCGCGACCTGCTTGGTTTCATCTCTTATGGCTACGCGCAGCAGTTGCTGCGCCTGGACCGGATCGAGGAATACCTGCTGTTCCTGTACGCGCACCGCTTCCACGTGCATACCCGCGGCAGTTGGACGGCGGGCGAGGTCACCGGCATCACCGGCGGCATGCCGCTGTTCTGCATCCCCGCCCAGCTGACCATTCCGCTGCTGCTGCGCTGGATGCTGGTGTTCGAGGACAGCGCCGGCGAGGAGCTGTTCCTGGCGCGGGCGGTGCCGCGCGACTGGCTGGGCAGCGGCGAGACGATCGCGATCGACGCCGCGCCGACGCGCTGGGGCAGGGTGTCGCTGGCGCTGCGCGGGGATCCGGCGCGCAAGCGCATCGACGGCCGCGTGACGCTGCCGGCGCAGCGGCCGGCACGGACCTGGCTGACCCTGCGCGTGCCGGCCGGCACCCGCCTGCAGGAGGTGCAACTGGACGGGCAGCCGGCGGCGCTGTCCGGGCCGCGCAACGAGCGCGTGCTGATGCCGGCCGGCAGCGCGGCGACGGTGGCGATTTCCGGCGTCTACGGCTGAGTGGCGAAAAAGTCGGAAACGTCCCGCCTGCCTGAGGGGCAGTGCGGTATTCCGCACGTTTTCCCGATAAATACGACAAGACGCCGCGCGCGTCCTACGCGCACATTGTGACCGTGCAGTGAATGTCCAGGGGGAGATTCGTTGCACGTCACCGGGGACGCAGCGCATGGGTCGTGCGCGTCGCCGTGCAGGCGGCGTCGGGATCGTCCCATCCGACGGCGCATGCGTGGACACGTCCGTTTTCGTTTCCGCCACACGCGCTGGCGACGGGGCGGCCGCCTGGGGAAGGGCGGCGTTCCGGCGAACGCCAGGCTGCCGCTCAGGAGATTTCCGATGTCGTCTTTGCTCGAACGCGTTGCGCCGCTGCTCCCGTGTTCCTGGCGCGCCGCGCCGCAGCCCGGTCCGCTGGCCGCGGCGATCTGCACCGCCCTGGCCCTGCTCGCGCCGGCGGCGCAGGCGCAGGATGCGCCGACGCAGGATAGCCAGGCGACCACGCTGGAACGCATCAGCGTCACCGGCAGCCATCTGCGCCGGGTCGATGCGGAAACCGCCAGCCCGGTCATCACCATCGACCGCCAGCGCATCGAGGACAGCGGCCAGGACACCCTCGGCCAGTTGCTGCAGCAACTGCCGGCGATGGCCGGCAACATGCCCAACGTCGCGCTCAACTCCGGCTTCAGCCACGGTCGCGCGCTGGTGTCGCTGCGCAACCTCGGCCCCGAGCGCACCCTGGTGCTGGTCAACGGCCATCGCATGGCCGGGCCGGCCAGCAGCGTCGCCGCCGCGCCCGGCGTGGACGTCAACGCGATTCCGGCGGCCATGGTCGAGCGCATCGAGGTGCTCACCGACGGCGCTTCGTCGGTGTACGGCTCCGACGCCATCGCCGGCGTGGTCAACATCATCCTCAAGGACAAGTACGACGGCTTCGCCGCCACCGCCGACTACGGCCTGAGCACCCACGGCGACGGCAACCGGCGCTCGCTCGGCCTGGAGTGGGGCAAGACCTGGGACCGCGGCGGGCTGATCCTGGGCGTGAGCCGCAGCTCGATGAACGCGCTGTACGACAGCGATCGCGACTACGCGCGCACCGCGCAGAACTATCTCAACGGCCAGGTGGTGGAGCGCCGCGGCAACGGCACCCGCGCCTTCCTGCGCAATGGCAGCGTGCTGACGCCCAACGCCAACCTGGCGCCGGGCCAGGTCACCGCCAGCGACTTCCATACCTACAGCCAGGCGGTGGAAGGCTACAACTCCTACACCGGGCAGTACCTGATCACCCCGGTGCAGCGCACCAACGCCTCTGCACACGCCACGTTCGATTTCACCCCGAACGTGCAGGGCTACCTGGACATGTTCTGGACCCGCAGCGAGACCACCTCGCAGCTCACCGCCTACGGCCTGGAACTGCCCAACGCCGCGCAGAACTACTACAACCCCTTCGGCGCCCAGCTCAGCCGCTACCTGCTGCGTTCGGTGCCGGCCAACACCCGCGTCTACACCTCGACGATGTACCAGACCAACATCGTCGCCGGCTTGCGCGGCAAGTTCGGCGACAGCAGCTGGCAGTGGGATGCGGCGGCCGGCTACGCGCACTACAAGGACACCCTGGTGCGCAACGGCTTCTCCATCACCTCGGCGCTCAACAACGCGGTGGGTGCCTCGTTCCGCGACAGCGACGGCACCATCAAGTGCGGTACGCCCGGCAACGTCATCGCCGGCTGTACCCCGATCAACGTGTTCAACCCGGACGATCCGGCCACCATCGCCGGCATCAAGGCCACCCAGAGCGCGGTCGACCTGATCGACGAGAGCACGATGAAGTTCGCCGAGGCCAGCGTCAACGGCGACCTGTTCGCGATGCCGGCCGGAGCGGTGCAGGCCGCGTTCGGCCTGTCGTTCCGCAAGAACGGCTTCTCGCAGGGCACCAGCAATCCGGTGGCGGCGGCCGATGCCGACGGCAACTGCGACTACAACGACGGTTGCATCATGAACCAGGGCCACGACGAGACCATCAAGGAGGCGTATGCCGAAGTGCTGGTACCGCTGCTCAAGGGCGTGACCGGCGCGCAGGCGCTGAACCTCAACCTGGGCACGCGCTACTCGCGCTACGACTACTGGGGCAGCACCACCAACAGCAAGGTGGCGCTGGAATGGCGGCCGATCGACAACCTGCTGATCCGCGCCACCGGCTCGCAGGTGTTCCGCGCGCCGGCGCTGGGCGATCTGTACGGCTCCCCGTTCAACGGCGTGGTCGACGACGCCGGCACCTATACCGATCCGTGCAACGGCTACACCGGCGGCGGCAATCCCGCGGCCTGCGCCAACGTGCCGACCAACGGCAGCTTCGTCAACAGCTCCTCGTTCACCGTGCTCACCACCGGCTCGGCCAACGCGGGCTTTGCGATCAAGCCCGAGCAGGGGCGCTCCTACAACATCGGCGCGGTGTACGACCCGGGCTGGGCCGAGGGTCTGTCGCTGAATCTGGACAGCTGGCGCGTCACCCTGGACGACATGATAAACGGCACCGGCCTGGATCAGGTGCTGCAGAACTGCTACGACGGCCAGAGCGCCTACTGTCCGCTGATCAAGCGCGGCCCCACCGGGCAACTGGTCAGCGTGACCGTGCCGTTCGCGATCAACAGCGGCAAGGTCGACATCCGCGGCGACGACGTCGGCATCAAGTACGCCTTGCCGGAGACGGCGTGGGGCCGCTTCCGCGCCGGTGTCGATGCCACCTACCTGTCCAGCTACAAGTTCAGCGGCGATCCGCACAACTACGTGGGCGAGCAATCCAGCTACGGCAACCTGCCGCGCTGGCGCGCCAACTTCACCCTCGACTGGGACAACGGCCCCTGGCACGCGAGCTGGAACACGCGGCTGATCGGGCGCACCACCGTCGGCAGCGCCTACGAGGACTTCTGCGTCAACACCGCCGCCGACGGCAGTTGCGTGTACTTCCCGGTCGGCACGGTGACCTACCACGACGCCAGCGTGAGCCGGAAGTTCGAGAGCCTGCATACCACCCTGGCGCTGGGCGTGAACAACCTCGGCAATCGCACGCCGCCGCGCTACTACGGCTATGCCAGCGCGGCAAACACCGATGCGTTCACCTACGACACGCTGGGGCGTTACTTCTGGGCGCGGATCAGGACCGAGTTTTGACTCGCATGCCTGTCCCCGGTGGCGCCGCATCGCGCGTGCGACGCGGCGCCGTCGCTCTCCTGGTTGGACTGTCGTTCGCTGCGACTGCGGTGGCGGCGTCAGCCGCCGTCAGCGACCTCGACGGCGAAGGCCTGCAGCCCAGCAATGCCGCGATCGGCATGCCGCACTTCAAGGGCGATGCGCATCCCTTGCCGGATAGCGGCGTGGCGTTCGCGCCGGGGCAGGGGCAGGGCCAGTTGCAGCGGGTGTTCGCCGCCGACCTGGCGGCGGGTGCCGGCCGCGCGCCCGGCCGTGATTTCTGGATCGACCGCCTGCTCGCGCGGCAGGGCACCGGCGGCGGTTTCGGCGACAGCAACAACTGGCTGTTCACCCGCGGCCGCGCCGCCTACCTGTACACGCACAAGCCGGAGGAGCCTGGCTTCGTCGGCGACGTGGCCTACGTGCACAAGACCGGCCACGACGCGCTGTTCCGTCTGCAACTGGAGCGCGACGGCGTGCCGATCGCGCTGGTCGAGGACAGCGCGCAGCGGCGGCAGACGCCGAGCTATTTCAGCAGCGTGTATGCCGGTGGCGGCGTGCGCCTGCAGCTGGTCAAGTTCATCAGCGAACAGAACGTGGCGGTGGCCGAAGTCACCGTGTCCAGCACCGACGGCGCGGCGCATGCGCTGACCGTGCGTGCGGTCTCGCCGATGGCCACGCATCCCGACAGCGCCGAGTTGACCGGCGCCTTCGTCACCCATAACGCCATCACCACGCTGTTCCCGCGGCTCTCCGGCGACGGCTTCGCGGTCGATGGTGCAAGCATCGCGCGGCCACTGGTGGTGCCGGCGCACGGCGCCGCGCCGACACTGAAGGTGCAACTGGGGCTGGTCGCGCGCGAGCTGCCTGCCTCGCTGCAGGAATACCGGCGCATCGCCGAGCAGTCGCCGCAGCAGGCCTACCGCGACCACGTTGTCGCCTACAACCGCTGGTGGGCCGACAACCTGCCGTACCTGGACACGCCCGAGGACAATCTCGACAAGACCCTGTTCTACCGCTGGTGGCTGCTGCGCTTCAATTTCCTCGACGCGGCGGTGCCCGGCAACGACTACCAGTTCCCGGTGGCGATCGAAGGCGTGCTCGGCTACGACAACGCCATCGTGCTCACCACCGGCATGTTCATCGACGACCTCAAGTACCTGCGCGATCCGCTCTACGCCTACGGCTCCTGGCTCGGCGCCGGCGAAACCGCCGGCGGCGGCAAGTACGTGGACAATCCCGGCGCGCCGGAGAACTGGTCCAACTCCTACGCCCAGTACCTCAGCGCTGCCGCCTGGCGCGCCTACCAGGTGCACGGCGGGCCGCCGGCGATCGCCGGGCAACTGGCGCGCTACGCCAGCGACGACGTGGACGCGCTGCTGCGCGCCTACGACCGCAACGGCAACGGCCTGATCGAATACGACTGGGCGGCGATGACCGGCAACGACGCCGACGCGGTGTCCTTCGACTGGGCCAAACACCATGGCGCAGCACGCATGGACCGCAGCGAGAGTGCGTACGTGTACGCCAACGCGCTGGCCGCCGCACAGGCCGCGCAACTGGCCGGCGACGCCGCCACCGCGGTGCGCATGCAGGCGCTGGCGGCGAAGATCCGCCGCGCCGTGCTCGATGTGCTGTGGCAGGACCACAGTGCACAGGCCGACGGCATGGGCCTGCACGGCGACCTGCTCAAGCAGCGCCAGGCCGATGGGCCGCGCCTGCCGGTGGACTGGAAGGAAACCAACAACTATTACCCCTTCAGCGTCGGCCTGATGCCCAGGCACGGCGATGCCGACGACGACCCCAAGTACGTGCGCGCGCTGCGCCTGTTCGCCGATGCGCGACAGTTCCCGCTGTTTCCGTTCTACACCGCCAACCAGGCCGACGCGCAGGCGCGCGGCGCCGGCGGCAGCAACAATTTCTCGGTGATCAATTCCACCGTGGCGTTCCGCCTGCTCGGCAGCGTGTTGCGTGATTACCCGAGCCCGTACCTCGATGCGTCCAGCTACCGCAAGCTGCTGTACTGGAACGCGTGGGCGCACTACATCGACGGCGACAACCGCTACCCGGATCAGAACGAATTCTGGGCGCAGGGCAGTGCTGCCGATGGCGGCCGCATCGGCTACCGTTCGTGGATCCACCACACCCAGCTCGGCGCCACCAACTTCACTGTGATCGAGGATGCGATGGGCCTGCGCCCGCGCAGCGATGCCCTGATCGAGCTGTATCCCATCGACATCGGTTGGGACCATTTCGCCGCCGACCGCCTGCGCTACCGCGACCGCGACCTGAGCATCGTCTGGGACCGCGACGGGCGCCGCTACGGCGGGGCCGCGCCAAAGGGCTATTCGCTGTACCTGGACGGGCATTTGGCTTTCACCGTCGATCGCCTGGCGCACGTGCTGTACGACCCCGCCAGCGGCCGCGTGCAGGCCTTGCCGGATGTGGTCAATGCCGGTGCCGCGCAGATGCAGGTGCTGGCCGCGCATCGGCTGGCATTGCAGGCGCCGCAACAGGTGCGGTTTCCCGGCACGGCGCGAATCGGTGCGGTCCTCGCCGACGCGGGGCTCGACATCGCGCTGCCGCCCGGCGCGCGCAATCTGGCGCAGGGCGCGGCAGTCAGCGCCAGCTATGCGGCCGACGGGTTTCCGGCCACGGCGGCGGTCGACGGCAGCACCGCCAACGAACCGTTCTGGGGGACCGTCGGTTCGCCTGCCGCCAGCGACTGGCTGGAGCTGGATCTGCAGCGCCCGCAGACCCTGGACGATGTACGCGTGTACTTCTATCGCAGTTCCTCGCCTCCGGGTGAACAGCACGGCTTCCCGTCGGGCACGCGCGCCGGCTACGCGCCGCCATGGCTGTACGTGCTGCAGTACTTTGACGCCGGCGTGTGGAAGACCGTGCCGGGCCAGGTGCGCGATGCACCGATCGCGCAGGGCAACCGCAACCGCATCCGTTTCCCGCCGCTGCGCGCGCAGCGCTGGCGTCTGCAGGTGACGCATGCCGGCGCACTGCGCACCGGGATCAAGGAACTCCAGGCCTATGCCAGCGGCGCCGCCGTGCCGGTGGCGCACGGCAACCAGGCGCCGCAGGTCGAGGCCTGGCAGGAAGACGGCAGTGCGGCGGGCGGCGTGATGCGCCTGGTCGGCCGGGTCGGCGACGACGCGTTGCCGAACGGCACGCTGACGCTGCACTGGCGCACGCTGCAGGCACCGCCCGGCGGCGCGGCGCTGTTCGAGCAGCCGCAGGCGGCCACCACGCAGGTGCGCTTCACCGCGCCCGGCGCCTACACCCTGCAGTTGCAGGCCGACGATGGCGCGTTGCAGGGGCACGCTGAGGTCAAGGTAATCGCGGCGGCGGCTCCGGCCGGGCAGACGCTGCAGGTGCAGGGCGAGGCCACGCCGAGTGCGCAGATCACCGCCGGTCATCACCGCCTGCAGGCGCTCAACGATGGGCTGCTGCCGGCGCCGGACCAGGTGCCGGCCGCCGACCGCCGCTGGGGCAGTTGGGGGCGCGCGCAGCCGGCTTCGGTGTGGGTGCAGTACGAGTGGCCGCAACCGCAACGACTGAACGCGGCGGCGCTGTATTTCTGGGACGACCAGCCGCAGGGCGGGGTGGCGTTGCCGCGCGCGTGGACGTTGCAATACCGCGACGGCGCGCAGTGGCGCGACATCGCCGTGCGCGGCGGCTATCCGGTGCACGGCAATGGCGCGCCGAGCCGGGTGACGTTCGCGCCGGTGGTCACCACCGCCTTGCGCGCGGTGCTGCAGACCGCGACGCAGGGCGAGGGTCACTACGCGGTCGGGCTGGACGAATGGCAGGTGTTCGCCGAGCGCGCGGTGGCGACCGAAGCGGTGGACGTGCGCATCGCGCCCGGTCAGGCGCCGACGCTGCCGTCGCGCATCGCCGGCTACTTCGCCGATGGCGGCTGGGCCTGGCTGGGCGTGCGCTGGTCGCAAGTCGATGCGGCGGCGCTGGCCGGAGAGGGCCGCGTGCAGGTGCAGGGCCTGGCCGACGGCGGTGTGCCGGTGAGCGCCAGCGTCTGGGTGCGTGCGACCGCGCCAGGCCAGCTCACCACGGTGCAGGCGCCGCCGCCGCTGCACGTGCCTGCGGGGCAGGCGCCGGTGCTGCCGGAACTGGTCTCCGTGCAGTACAACGACGGCTCGCGCGAGCGCATGCCGGTGCAGTGGTCGCTGCTGGCGCCGGCTTCCTATGCGAAGCCTGGTCGCACGAGCGTGGTCGGGCAGGCGCAGGGCCGCGATGGCACCGGGACGCTGCCGGTGCGGCTGGAGCTGGTGATCGAGGCGGAGACGACGCCATGAACCGCCATCCCTTGCGCCGTACCGTCGCCTGCCTGCTGGTGGCCTGCGCTGCCTGCATCGGCGTTGCCGCGGCCATCGCCGCCACACAGGCAGTGCCGCGGTCGAGGCAGGTACATGCACCGGGCAATCCGATCCTGGCCGACGGCCGCGCCTATTCGGCCGACCCCGCGCCGCTGGTCGCCGACGGCAAGCTCTACATCATCGCCGGCCGCGACGAGGCGGCACCCGAGGTCAACGACTTCGTGATCGACCGCTGGCAACTGCTGGTCACCGACGATGTCGGCCGCGGCGACTGGACCCATTACCCGACGTTGCTGCGCCCGCAGCAGGTATTCGCCTGGGCGGCGCCCGGCCACGCCTACGCTGCGCAGATCGTGCAGGGCCCGGATAAACGCTATTACCTGTATGCGCCGGTGCAGGAAGCACACTCGCGCAATGCCGATCCGTTCGCGATCGGCGTGGCGGTGGCCGACAGCCCGCTGGGGCCGTGGCGCGACGCGCATCCGCAGGGACCGATCCTGTCGCAGTCGCTGCCGGTGCCCAACGCGATCCAGAACATCGACCCGACCGTCCTGGTCGACGACGACGGCCGCGTGTATCTGTACTGGGGCACTTTCGGCAAGCTGTTCGGCATCGAACTGGAACGCGACATGGTCACGCCGAAGGGGCAGGCGGTGGCGGTGACCACGCTGGACGGCTACTTCGAAGCGCCGTGGCTGTTCAAGCGCAATGGCACCTACTACATGGCCTACGCCGACAACCATGCCGGGCCGGAGTCGGAGTGCACGCCGACGCTGTACCACGCGTGCATCGCCTACGGCAGCGCGCCCTCGCCGTTGGGGCCATGGACCTACCGCGGCGTGATTCTGCCGCCGGTGTCCTCGACCACCTCGCATCCGGGCATCGTGCAATTCAAGGGCCAGTGGTACCTGGTCTACCACACCGCCGACGCCAAGGGCGGCGGGCATTTCCGTCGCAGCGTGGCGATCGACCGGCTGCAGTGGGACGACACCCGGCAGCCGGCGCGGATCCTGCCGGTGGTGCCCACGCAGCGGCCGCAACCGCCGTTGCCGCCGCAGCGCAACCTCGCCCGCTATGCCCATGCCAGCGCGTCCAACGGTCCGGACATTCCGCACCAGTACTGGATCGCCGCGCTCAACGACGGCCGGGTCAAGCGCAATCCGTTGCCGCCGCAGCTATGGGGCAGTTGGACGCCGCACAACCGACCGCAGCAATGGCTGCAATACAGTTGGGCGCAACCGGTGACGCTGCAGGGCAGTCGCATCCTGTTCTGGGCCGATCATCCGCCGGGCGCGGACAGTGGCGTGGCGCCGCCGGCGCGCTGGCGGTTGGAGTACCGTCGCGACGGCCGTTGGTGGCCGCTGGCAGAGAGTACGCGCGCACCCGTCGCCGGCCGCTGGCAGACGCTGCGCTTCGCGCCAGTGACCACGCGCTGCGTGCGCGCGGTGCTGGACGCATCCGGCGGCGGCGAGCGCTACGCCGCACTGGCGGTGCAGGAGTGGGAGACGTTGGCGCCGCAGGCGCAGCGCTTGCCGCAGGCGACCGCGGCGGATGTGCAGCGCTGCGACATGCCTTGAAGTGAGGCGTGCATGCCGATCGAACCGACCTCGCCGACCTTCGCAGGCGCTTCGGTTGCAGCACCTGACGCTGATGTCGGCGGCAGGTGCCGGCCGCATCATGTTCCTGCCGTGACGTCGGTTTGATTTTCGGACTCTGTGCGGAATTATCCCGATTCCATGAGGATAACAGTCGGGTGTATGGCGTTTTGGTGGATTAGTCTGGCGACGCATTGCCGATACGCGAGTGGCTGCCGTGCGGCGTGTTCCTGGCGTTTCGCCGGAGGCGAACCTGGATCCTCATGCCGTCGGGGTGGCGGCGGATGCCTCAATCACTGCAGGCTGGTGCGGCGGAACGCGCGTCGATCGTCCTATTCATCCAATGTCGTCGGACAAGAGGAGTGTAGAGCCGTGAAACTTGCTGCTTCTCGATTCGTGCGTCTGGTCTCCACGATGTGCCTGTCGGCTGTTCTGGCCTTGGCTGCGCAACATGCGCAGGCGGCGGCCGCGGCGGTCTGCACTGCCGGCCAATGGATCGCCAATCCCGGCGATACCGACATGCCGGCAGTTCGCTACGAAACCCAGCACTTCGCGTTCCGCTGGAAGGACGGGCAAGCCGTGTCGCAGGACGACGTCGCCTCGGCAGCCAAGGAGCTGGAACTGATCTGGTCTGCCTACATGGAGCGCGTCGGGTTTCCCGAGCCTTACTGCAACACGCAAACGAAGTACAAGGTCAGCGTCTACCTGGACCACAGCTTCGGCCTGAACGGCGGTACTTCCGCCAGCGGCGGCATGGGCATGTGGATCAATCCGGACCAGTTGGGGTATCACTGGGGCCTGGCGCATGAATTGACCCATGGCTTGCAGGGCAGCACCGGCGGCTTGCGCGACTCGCCGTACGTCGGCTGGATCTGGGAATCGCATGCGAACTGGATGGCGCACCAGTATTTCCACGACGACGTGCAGTGCTCGGAGATGTTGGTGAACTACCCGCATCTCTATCTTGGCTCGACCCGCGATCGCTACTGCAACTGGCAATTCATGGAGTACCTCAAGGATCGCTTCGGTTACGCGATCATCAACGATCTGTGGGCCAAGGCGCCCAAACCCGGCGATTCGCGCCAGGCCGATGCCGATCCGTTCTCGATCATTCGCGACAACATGGGCTGGAGCCAGTCGCAGCTCAACGACGTGTTCGGCGACTGGGCCATGCACAACGTGCAGTGGGACTACACCGACCCGGACGGTCGCGACCATGGCGTCGTGATGCGCCAGCAATACGGCAGCAATACCGCGTTCGATCCGGAAAACCTGGCCGATGAGACCAATCGCGATCGCGCCCTGCGCCTGACCCAGCTGGATCCGGTGCAGGGCCAGACAGGCGTCTACCAAGTGCCGTTCGACTGGGCGCCGCAGCGTTGGGGCTACAACCTGGTCAGGCTGATTCCCGCGGCGGGTGCGAATGCGGTCGTGGTGAAGTTCCATGGCAACGTGCAGCAGAAGTCGGCGGTCGACACGTTGCCGGGCCTGGCCAACGACCCCGAGACCATCGGCACGCCGGATTCGGATTGGCGCTGGGGCCTGGTCGCAATCGAGGCGAACGGCAAGCCGCGCTACAGCGCGTTGCAGCGAGGCGCCGATGCCGCGCTGTCGTTCCAGGTGCGCAGCGATGACAGCGACCTGTATCTGGTGGTGATGGGGACGCCGAGCAAGATGCAGAAGATCAAGTGGGATCAGTCCTACTATTCGGTCTACCGCTACCCGTGGAGCGTCACGCTGGAGAACGCGTATCCGTCGGGCCAGCAGCCCGGTGCGCCGACGCAGACGCGCGTCGGCAGCCGCCATCCCAACGGCGGTGGCTGGGTCGCGCAGAACGCGTATGTCGCGTCGACGGCCTATGTCGGCCCGCATGCGCGGGTGCTCGGGGGCAAGGTGCTGGGCGATGCGCGGATCGAGGACCACGCGACGATCCTGGGCGGGCAGGCGCAGGACGGCGCCCTGGTTGGCGGGTTGAGCCTGCTGCAGGACGGGGTGACGGTGAAGGATCGCGCCCAGTTGCATACGGTGTTCAAGCCGGCGGGGGCGTTCGGCGGGTTCACGCTGTCCGGTTCCACGCAGTTGCGTGGCGACGTCGAACAACGCGGCGCGTCGGCCAGCAAGGGCGTGTTCTACGGCTACGTCGATGCGGATACGGTGTCCGATCCCGACTATGGCGCCGACCTTACCGACGCGGTGCCGGAGGTCACGGCGAAGCCGCAATGATCGACCGGCAATGACTGCCAGGCGGTGTCGCGATCCCGGCATGACGCGACGCGTCGTGTAGGTGGCGCATGAGCCGCAGCGCATTGGCGTGTCGGCCGCGTTCGCCCGCGCTGCCCGCAGGGCCTGGTCGCCAGCGCCGGGTCGGCACGGCGATTCGGCAGAAATCCGCATCTGTACGCATCAGTGGGGACAAGACGTGCTGTCACCCGGATGACACAGTGACCATGGATCCGCTGGTCGTTGCCCTGCGGCGTCGGCGTCCCGACATCTCACACAGGAGCAGTCCATGCCTCGATGCGTTTCTTTCCCGCATGCCGCCTCGCACGCGGGAGGCCGGCGATGAGCGGGCAGGGCATGCATCGGCATGGCGCCGCCTGCGCGCACGCAGCTTCCGATGCGGCTGGGGCCGCGCTGGATCCCTCGCGACGGCGCTTCCTGCAATGGAGCGCACTGGCGGTGGCCGCCGGGCTGCTGCGCTTCCCACTGGACGCCGCCGCGTCCACCCCGGGCCGGGTGCAGGCGCTGCCCTTGCAGCAGGTCACGCTGAAGCCGTCGATGTTCCTGGATTCGCTGCAGACCAACCGCCGCTACCTGCTGGAACTGGAGCCGGACCGCCTGCTGCACAACTTCCTGCAGTACGCCGGCCTGCCGCCGAAGGGCGCGGTGTACGGCGGCTGGGAGGGCGACACCATCGCCGGCCACACGCTGGGCCACTACCTCAGCGCACTGGCGAAGATGCACGCGCAGACCCGCGATCCCGCACTGCGCGAGCGCATCGACTACATCGTCGCCGAACTGGCGCGCGCGCAGGCAAAGGACGCGGACGGCTACGTCGGCGGGCTCACCCGCAAGAACGACAACGGCGCCATCGACAGCGGCAAAGTGGTGTTCGAGGAAGTGCGCCGCGGCGTCATCAAGGGCAGCAAGTTCAATCTCAACGGTAGCTGGTCGCCGCTGTACACGGTGCACAAACTGTTCGCCGGCTTGCTCGACGCGCAAGAACTGGCCGGCAACGCACAAGCGCTGCAGGTGCTGTTGCCGCTGGCCGGCTATCTCGCCGGTGTGTTCGACGCGCTCGACCATGCGCAGATGCAGACCCTGCTGGATACCGAGTTCGGCGGGCTCAACGAGTCCTACATCGAACTGGGCGCGCGCACCGGCGATGCGCGCTGGATCGCCATCGGCAAGCGCCTGCGCCACGAGAAGGTGATCGACCCGGCCGTGGCCGGGCGCGACGAACTGCCGCACATCCACGCCAACACCCAGGTGCCCAAGTTCATCGGCGAGGCGCGCCAGTTCGAGGTCGCCGGCGATGCCGATGCGGCCGCGGCGGCGCGCTTCTTCTGGGAGACGGTGACCGCGCACTACAGCTACGTGATCGGCGGCAATGCCGACCGCGAGTATTTCCAGGAGCCGGACACCATCGCCGCGTTCCTGACCGAGCAGACCTGTGAGCATTGCAACAGCTACAACATGCTCAAGCTGACCCGGCACCTGTACCAGTGGACGCCGCAGGCGCGCTACTTCGACTACTACGAGCGCACGCTGCACAACCACACCATGGCCGCGCAGCATCCGGCCACCGGCATGTTCACCTACATGACGCCGATGATCAGCGGCGGCGAGCGCGGCTTCTCCGACAAGTTCGATTCGTTCTGGTGCTGCGTCGGCAGCGGCATGGAAGCGCATGCGCAGTTCGGCGATGCGATCTACTGGCAGGACGCCACCTCGCTGTACGTGAATCTCTATATCCCCTCGCGGCTGGACTGGAGCGAGCGCGACCTGGCGCTGGAACTGGACAGCGGCGTGCCCGACAACGGCAAGGTGCGCTTGCAGGTGCTGCGTGCCGGCGCACGCGCGCCGCGCCGGCTGCTGTTGCGGGTGCCGGCCTGGTGCGAGGGCCGCTACACCCTGCGCGTGAACGGCACGCCCGCGCGTGCGGCATTGGCCGATGGCTATCTGGCGCTGGAGCGCGACTGGCGCGCCGGCGACGTGATCGACATGGACCTGGCCACGCCGTTGCGGCTGGAACACGCCGCCGGCGATGCGGACACGGTGGTGGTGATGCGCGGTCCGCTGGCGCTGGCCGCCGACCTGGGGCCGGTGAGTACGCCGTACGACGCGCCGGACCCGGCGCTGGTGGCCGCGGCCGATCCGCTGCGCGGCTTCGTCGAGCTGCCGCAGCCCGGCCATTTCCTGGCCGGCAGCACGCAGCCAACGGGCCTGACCTTCGTCCCGTTCTACGCACAGTACGAGCGCCGCAGCGCGCTGTATTTCAAGCGTATGGATCCTGCGCAGTGGGCGCAGGAAGCGCAGCGGCGGGCGCGGCGCCAGGCCGAGCAGGACAAGCTGCGTGCGATCGCGGTGGACATGATCCAGTTCGGCGACGAGGCCTCCGAGCAGGCGCACCAGTTGCGCAGCGATACCTCCTTCGGTGGCGCCTACCGTCGGCAGCAGTGCCGCGACGTGCGCGGCAAGGGCTTCGTCGAGTTCCGCATGCGCGGCAGCGCGCAGCCGCTGGCGCTGCGCCTGCGCTTCTGGGGCAGCGACAAGGGCCGTTTCAACATCCTGATCAATGGCAAGCTGGCCGTGGAAGTGGCGGTGGAGCGCGGCCAGGTGATCGATTTCGTCGACCGCGATTACCCGCTGCCGCCGGCGCTCACCCGGGATGCGCAGCCGTTGATCGTGCGCATCGAGCCGCAGCACGGCGACACCGCCGGGCCGCTGTTCGGCGGCTGGCTGATCCCGGCGTGACCGCAAACAGCGGCATTGCCGTGCGCAGCCGATGACAGTGTGTGCCTGCCGTGTCGGTGTCTGCGCGACACAACGCCACGCCTCGTCACGAGCGCCTCATGCAGGCGCGCAGCCCCGCACGACCATGCATGATTCCGCATGCGAAACCGCGAATCGCGACAAGACGCGGGCGTGCGCACACGGCACAGTGTGACCGCGTGATGAAAATCTGATCGCATCGTCGTACCGGCCGTGGCGCCGGCGTGCGCCACCGGAGCGCCGCCATCGTCGTCGGACGTCATTGCAGGAGCGGGGAGCCGCGCACGGCCGTGCGCGCAGGAGATCGGCCTCCCCGTTGTGCGCCAGGCCGTCGTGGTCCGGTGCAGGCAGGCCACCGCAGGCGCCGCGCAGGCGCCACCGTCCAGCAGGTCCGTCCGTCGGCATGGCGCCGGCATGGCGTCGTTCGGCCTGCGTTTCTGCACCGTTCCCGTCTCGCCATCGTCCAGGAGTTCGCCCATGTCGTTTCCGCAGCCACGCCCTTCCTTCCGTCATGCCGCGACGCCGCTGGCGCTGGCAGTCGCCACCGCCCTGTCGCTGGGGAGCGCAGGGGCGGCGCAGGCGCAGGAGGCGAGCGCCGACAGCGCCACCCAGACCCTGGACAGCATCGTGGTCACCGGCTCGCGCCTGCGCCGCGTCGATACCGAGACCGCCAATCCGGTGGTGACCATCAGCCGCGCGCAGATCGAAGCCACCGGCAAGGCGACGCTGGGCGATCTGGTGCAGGAACTGCCGTCGATCGCCGGCAACGCCACCAACCCCAATACCAACAACGGCGGCGGCACCGGCGCCTCGGTGATCTCGCTGCGCGGCCTCGGCGACAAGCGCACCCTGGTCCTGGTCAACGGCACGCGCCTGGCCAGCAACGACGTCAATGCGATCCCGGCGACCATGATCGAGCGGGTGGAAGTGCTCAGCGACGGCGCCTCGGCGGTGTACGGCTCGGACGCGATCGGCGGCGTGGTCAACTTCATCCTGCGCAAGGGCTTCGACGGTATCGAGGCCAGCGCCGACTTCGGCACCAGTTCGCGCAGCGACGGCAACCGCCGCAATTTCTCGCTGACCGCCGGCAAGACCGGCGAGCGCGGCAGCATCGTCGCCGGCCTGTCTTATCACGACATCGACCCGGTCTCGGCCGGCGCGCGCGCGTATTCCAAGGACGCGCTGTCGCTGATCGACGGGGTTGGGGTGAAGCAGGGCTCCTCGGCCACGCCCACCGGCAGCATCAGCTTCAATGACGGCTCTGCCGCGGCCAAGGCGCTGGCGGCCAGCAACGGCTGTTCGCGGGTCACCTTCAACGGCGGCAGCAGCAGCCCGACCAACGCCAGCCAGTACCACTGCTACGTCGCCTCCACCGATTCCTACAACTACCAGCCGTACAACCTGCTGCAGACCCCACAGGAACGCACCAACGCCTTCGTGCTCGGCAGCTACCGCTTCAGCGACCACCTGGAAGGCTACGTCAACACCTATTTCAGCAAGACCACCTCGTCCTCGATCATCGCGCCGATCCCGATCTTCGCCAACGGCGACAACTTCCTGGTCTCCTCCGCCAGCTACTACAACCCGTTCGGGGTCAACTTCGGCACCGACCGCAGCACCGGCACCTCGTACAACAACTTCAACACCCGCGCCACGGTGCTGGGCAACCGCCGCTACGAGTACAACACCTACAATTTCCAGATCAATCCCGGCCTGCGCGGCAGCTTCGGCGACAGTTCCTGGCAGTGGGATGCCAGCCTCAACTACGGCAAGGTCAAGCAGAAGTCGATCAACTACGGCTTCCTCGACTACGCCGGCTTCAACGCCGCGGTCGGGCCGTCGTTCCTCGCCGCTGACGGCACGGTCAAGTGCGGCAGCGCCGGCACGCCGATCGCCGGCTGCACCCCGATCGACGTGTTCAACCTCAACGCCGCCAGCAACAAGGCGGCGCTGGAAGCGCTGGTGGTCAATCCGATCGTCACCAACGTCTATACGGTCAAGCAGTTCGAGGCCAACGCCAACGGCGAACTGTTCGCGCTGCCGGCCGGCACCGCGAGCCTGGCCGTGGGTGTCTCCTATCGCAAGGAAAGCACCAGCACCGCCGCCGATCCGCTGTGGACCGGCGACGAGAACGGCATGTGCGGCGTGCTCGAGTACTGCGCCTCGGTGCTCGGCGGCAGCTTCAGCGTCAAGGAAGCCTATGCCGAAGCGCTGTTCCCGCTGCTGGCCGGGTTGCCGGGTGTGCACTCGCTCAACCTGACCGTGGGCAGCCGCTTCTCCGACTACGACACCGTCGGCAGCAAGACCAACAGCAAGATCTCGCTGGAGTACCGCCCGATCGAGAACCTGCTGCTGCGCGGGACCGCCTCGCAGGTGTTCCGCGCGCCCAACATCGGCGAGCTGTATGCCGGCGTGGCCGGCGACTCGCCGTCGGTCACCGACCCGTGCAATGGCTATACCGGCGGCCATGCCGCGGCCTGCGCCAACGTGCCCACCGACGGCAGCTACCAGCAGGCCGACAACCAGGTCGGCGCCAAGGCCTCCGGCGCGGCGGTGGCTGGCTACCAGCTCAAGCCGGAGACCGGCATGTCCTACGACTTCGGCGTGGTCTACGACCCGGGTTGGGTCGAGGGCCTGTCGATGAGCGCGGACCTGTGGAAGATCAACCTCAAGGACACCATCACCCAGGTCTCGGCGCAGACCGTGCTCAACCAGTGCTACGCCAACGATGCCAGCGCGTTCTGCGCGCTGATCCACCGCAACGACAACGGCACCATCAACTACATCGCCGAGCCCACCGTGAACCTCGGCAAGCTGTGGGCCAGCGGCGCGGACTTCAGCCTCACCTATCGCCTGCCGGACACCGCCTGGGGCAACTTCAGCGCCGGCCTCAACGGCACCTACGTGATCCGTTACGACATCAACCCCGACACCACCGACGCCAGCACCGTCACCATCCACAACGCCGGCAAGTACACCTACGCCTACGGCAACTTCCCGCGCTGGCGTGCACTGGGCACGCTGAACTGGAACCTGGGCGACTGGAGCGCGTCGTGGCGTGTCCGCTACATCGGCCGCACCGAGATCGGCAGCGCCGATACCCGCCAGAGCCTGTCGGCCGATGCCGACCAGCCCGCCGTGGTCCGCGACATCGGCGCCTACGTCTACCACAGCGTGCAGGTGGGCTATCAGGTCAAGCCGTGGAACACCCGCTTCGAAGTGGGCGTGGACAACCTGGCCGATCGGCAGCCGCCGCTGTACTACGCCAACAACGTCACCAACGCCAACACCGACGTGGCCACCTACGATCTGCTCGGCCGCTACTACTGGGCGCGGGCGACGGTGAAGTTCTGAGGCGGAGCCTGATTGCGCAGGCGAGTAGGTGACAGTGCCGTGGCGGGTAGAACCCGCCGCGGTCCGCACGGCCAGGCGCGATTCCACCTGCTAGCGGGATTCCACGTCGGCGGTAATGCCGTTCCTGCCCGCGGATCGTGCGGGCGGGGCGCTTGCTCACCCGCATCTGGCGCGCGCATGACACGAGCACACGATGCGCTGAAGCTCAATTGTAGAAGCGACTTTAGCCGCGACGCCTCAACAGTAATGCCGGTCGCGGCTGACGCCGCTTCTACGCGACAACGGCATGTCCCGCTGAGTCGCGTTGAAGCGCGTTACCAATAGTCTTCTTCAGTCGAGCAAGGCCAGCAGATCCTGATGCAGGGCCTGCGGAATCCGCACGCCTTCGCTGCGGCTGCTTTCCCGCGCCTGGTAACGGCGTTGCGACGGCAAGCGTGCCCCGGTGGCCTCGTAGGCCGCAAAAAAGGCTTCCGCACGGGCCAGGTGTGCGGCGCGGTCGGCGCCAAGAAAGCGCGCCGGATCCAGTGCCAGAATCAGTTCGCCGTGGTAGGGCGAAGCGCCGGCGCCGGCGTCGTGCGCCAGCGATTCGGCGCTGGTCAGGTCGCCGATCAACGGCCCGGCGATCAGTTCGATCATCGCCGACAGCGCCGAGCCCTTGTGGCCGCCGAAGGTCAGCATCGCGCCGCCGTCGGCGACCGCGGCCGGATCGGTGGTCGGCGCGCCGGCCGCGTCCACGCCCCAGCCTTCGGGAATCGGCTGACCGGCGCGGCGACGCAGCTCGATCTCGCCGCGCGCCACCGCGCTGGTGGCGAAGTCGAACACGAACGGCGGCGCGTCCACGCGCGGCCAGCCGAACGCCAGCGGGTTGGTGCCCAGCAGCGGCGTGCGCCCGCCGGCCGGGGTCACCCAGGCATGGCTGGGATTGCAGATCAGCGCGACCAGCCCGGCCTCGGTGATGCGTTCGACCTCCGGCCATAGCGCAGAGAAATGCACGCAATGGTTGATCGCCAGCGCCGCCAGGCCATTGGCACGGGTCTTCTCGATCAACAGCGGCAGCCCACGCTCGAACGCCAGCAGCGAGAATCCGCCGCGCGCATCGACCCGCACGATACCGGGCGCATGGTCGTGCACGACAGGCTCGGCGTCGCCCACCACCTTGCCGTTGCGCAGCGTCGCCACGCAGCCGAGCGTCCGGTACAACCCGTGCGACGCGCAGCCGTCGCGTTCGCCGGCGACGATGGTGTGGGTGAGCGCCTGCACGTGCGCCGGGCTGAAGCCGGCGTGGGTCAGGATGCGTTCGACCAGGGTGGTGGCCTGGTCCAGGGACAGCGTGAGGGTGGGGTTGCTGTTCATCGAGGAGGGTGGCCAGGAAGTGACGCGGATTCTCGCCTGCGCGGCGCTTCGCGAAAAGCCTGGCAGCGGCAGGTCACCAGGCAGCTCTACCAGCGTGCCGGGCAGGTATCTTGCATGCCTGCACTACATCCGAGGTAGCGTCATGACTGATCCCTCGGGATTGCGCAACAGATCAGACTGACGACGTCCAACGTTTCAGCTAAGCGGGAGACCGCTCATCGGGCGCGTGGAATTTCCTTGACGGCCAGCCCTGAGCGCATTCGATAATTCAACAAGGTCAGCCGGTCCTGCAAGGGATGTTGGTTTGGCTTGGTAGTGTGGAGCCTTCAACGCATGCTGGTGCGCAATTGATAGTTGGTGATCAATGAAGACTAAGGTTGCAAGATTTTTCGTAATTCCGAGTTTTCTTGCTGGCGCTGCCATGGTTTTTATTGGCGAGCCCTACATTGCTAGGGTAGTAATTTCGGGTAGTCCCAGCGTTGCAAATTATTCGATTGGCAAGATCTACCAGTATAACCAGCATGGCCATGTGGTGTTTTTGAGCTGGTTTGATCTTTTTTTGATGAATGCTGTCGCTGTTGTTGGCCTTTCTCTCCTCTTGATTTGCGGCATTTTGTTGAAATCGATAAATAGAGTTGATGTGCAGTTCAAGTAAATTTAAGGCAGGGGATTTTCTGTGTCTGTTTTGTGCTGCTAATGCTGGCATTATTTATTCGGTGCGCGCGTTTGCGGGCTGCGAAGGACACGGCTGTGATCACGCCGGCCGGTTCGAACTGGTGCCCACGCCATGTTCTGCCTTGAGCCAACAACCGTAACGCGGAACCGGAATCCTGCAAGGTTGTTGGGCTTCGGGTACTCGGAGGGCCGTGTAAAAAACAAAGCCGGCGCATGCCGGCTTCGTTCTTTTCGCAATCACATGTCTCAGGCCTACACCGACAACTCCAACAACAACTTGTTGAGCCGCCGCACATACGCCGCCGGGTCCTTCAGGCTGTCGCCAGCCGCCAGCGCCGCCTGGTCGAACAGCACCTTCGCCAGATCGCCGAAGCGCTCGCCATCGGCTTCCGCATCCAGCTTCTCGATCAGCGGGTGCGCCGGGTTGAACTCGAACACCGGCTTGCTCTCCGGCAGCTTCTGGCCACTGGCTTCGAGGATCTGCCGCATCTGCAGGCCGAGGTCGCCCTGGCCGATGGCCAGGATCGCCGGTGAGTCGGTCAGGCGGTGCGAGACGCGCACTTCGGAGACGTCTTCCTTGAGTACGTTCTGGATGCGCTCGACCAGGCCCTGCTTGGCCTTGGCGGCTTCTTCCTTGGCCTGCTTCTCTTCCTCGCTGTCGAGCTTGCCCAGGTCCAGGTCGCCGCGCGCCACGTCGACGAAGGACTTGCCGTCGAACTCGGTGAGATAGCTCATCAGCCACTCGTCGATGCGGTCGGTGAGCAGCAGCACTTCGATGCCCTTCTTGCGGAACACTTCCAGGTGCGGGCTGTCCTTGATCTGCGCGTAGCTCTCGCCGGTCAGGTAGTACAGCTTGTCCTGGCCGTCCTGCATCCGCGCCACGTAGTCGGCCAGCGACACGTTCTGTGTGCCGTCGCTGCCGTGGGTGGAGGCGAAGCGCAGCAGGCCGGCGATCTTCTCGCGATTGCCGAAGTCCTCGGCCGGGCCTTCCTTCAGCACCTGGCCGAAGTTCTTCCACACGCCCTGGTAGCGCTCGGCGTCGTCCTTGGCCAGCTTCTCCAGCATGTCCAGGGCGCGCTTGGTCAGCGCCGACTTCATCGAGTCGATCACCGGGCCGGACTGCAGGATCTCGCGCGAGACGTTCAGCGGCAGGTCGCTGGAATCGACGATGCCCTTGATGAAGCGCAGGTACAGCGGCAGGAACTGCTCGGCCTGGTCCATGATGAAGACGCGCTGCACGTACAGCTTGAGCCCGCGCGAGGCATCGCGCTGGTACAGGTCGAACGGGGCGCGGCCGGGCACGTACAGCAGCGAGGTGTACTCCAGCTTGCCCTCGACCTTGTTGTGGCTCCACGCCACCGGGTTCTCGTGGTCGTGGGCGATGTGCTTGTACAGCTCCTGGTATTCCTCGTCCTTGATCTCGGTGCGCGGACGCGTCCACAGCGCGCTGGCGCGGTTGACCGTCTCCCATTCCGGGGTTTCCGGCTTGTCCTTGTCCTCGCCGTAGTGTTCCTTGTGAAACTCGATGGGCAGCGCGATGTGGTCGGAATACTTGCGCACGATGCCGCGCAGCTTCCAGCCGTCGGCGAAGTCCTTCTCGTCGTCCTTCAGGTGCAGCACGATGCGGGTGCCGCGCTCGGCCTTCTCGATGGTGGCGACCTCGAACTCGCCTTCGCCGCGCGAGGACCAGTGCACGCCTTCGCTGGCCGGCAGGCCGGCGCGGCGGCTGTACACGTCGACCTGGTCGGCGACGATGAAGGCGCTGTAGAAGCCGACGCCGAACTGGCCGATCAGGTGCGAGTCCTTCTTCTGGTCACCGGACAGGTGCTTGAGGAATTCGGAGGTGCCGGACTTGGCGATGGTGCCCAGGTGCGCCACGATCTCCTCGCGGCTCATGCCGATGCCGTTGTCGTCGATGGTGACGGTGCCGGCGTCCTTGTCGAAGCCGATGCGGATGCGCAGTTGCGCGTCGCCGTCCAGCAGCTCCGGCTTGACCAGCGCCTCGAAGCGCAGCTTGTCGGCGGCGTCGGAGGCATTGGAGATCAGCTCGCGCAGGAAGATCTCCTTGTTGGAATACAACGAATGGATCATCAGCTGCAGCAGCTGCTTGACCTCGGTCTGAAAGCCCAGGGTTTCTTTTTGGGTTTCCACGCTCATCGGTAGGTGCTCCATGAAGGATGGGCGGCCGCGCGGAGAAGGGCGCGACTCTGCCGGCCGACATGGTGGCGGCCGCGGCCGGCTTCAAGCGCCGCGCCGCGCATACGCGCGACACCGCGCTGGTCTATGATCCGGACCCCGTTTCCGCGCCACCCATTGCCCACCGCCCATGTCGTTCCTGCGTTCCCCGTCCCGCCTGTCCCGGCCCCTGCGAGGCCGCCGATGAGCCGTCCCGGCGGCGGCCAGGTGCGGATCATCGGCGGGCGCTGGCGCAATACGCGGCTGCCGGTGCCGGACCTGGCCGGGCTGCGCCCGACCTCCGATCGGGTCCGCGAGACCCTGTTCAACTGGCTGCAGCCGGTGCTGCCCGGGGCGCGGGTGCTGGACCTGTTCGCCGGCAGCGGCGCGTTGGGGCTGGAGGCGGTGTCGCGCGGTGCGGCCGCTGCGGTGCTGGTCGAACGCGATCCGGGCCAGGCGGCGCAGTTGCGCGCCACGGTCGCGCGGCTGCAGGCGCAGGACCAGGTGCAGGTGGTGCAGGGCGATGCGCTGCGCTGGCTGGCCGAGGCGCCGGCCGAGGCCCTGGCGGACATCGCCTTCGTCGACCCGCCGTTCGCCGCCGGGCTGTGGGACGCGGTGCTGCAACGCCTGCCGGCGCGGCTGGCGGCCGATGCCTGGCTGTACCTGGAGTCGCCGGCCGGGCAGGGACCGGCGCCGCCCGCGCCCTGGGCGCTGTACCGCGAGAGCGGCAGCCGCGAGGTGCGCGCTGCCCTGTACCGGCGCACCGCTGCTACACTTCCCGGCGACCTTCACGCGGTACCCGACGCATGACCGTGGCCCATAGCCGCATCGCCGTCTATCCCGGCACCTTCGATCCGATCACCAACGGCCATATCGATCTGGTCAACCGTGCCGCGCCGCTGTTCGAGCAGGTGATCGTGGGCGTGGCGCAGAGCCCGTCCAAGGGGCCGACCCTGCCGCTGGACCTGCGCGTGTCGCTGGCCCGCGAAGCGCTGGCCGGGCACCGCAACGTGGAAGTGCTGGGCTTCGACACCCTGCTGGCGCATTTCGTGCGCTCGGTCGGCGGCGGCGTGCTGCTGCGCGGCCTGCGCGCGGTGTCGGACTTCGAATACGAGTTCCAGATGGCGAGCATGAACCGGCATCTGATCCCGGAGGTGGAGACGCTGTTCCTCACCCCGGCCGAGCAACACAGCTTCATTTCGTCCTCGTTGGTGCGCGAGATCGCGCGCCTGGGCGGGGACGTCTCCGGCTTCGTGCCGCCGTCGGTGGTGCAGGCGCTGGTCCAGGCCCGCCAGGCCGCCGCGCAGCGCTGAGCCGACCACCATTCACTGACGACACAGAGGGAGCCGTTCCATGAACACCACCGCACGCGCGTTGCTGATCGCTTCGCTGGCCCTGGGCTTCACTGCCTGCAAGAAGGAAGAAGCCGCCAAGCCGGCCGCCGACGCGCAGCCCGCGCTGACCGCCCCGGCCAAGGACGACGACGCCGGCTGGAAGAAGTACCTGCAGGAAGTGGCGATCCAGAACATGGGCAACGTCACCAACAGCCCGTTCCTGTACTACCTGCCGCCGGAATCGGATCCGGAGTTCCAGGCCAAGTACGAGCGCCAGGTCGAAAGCGCCACCACCGCCATCGGCCGCGGCATCCAGCCGGGCAACATGCTGGCGTTCGGTTCCTCGGCCTCGGCCAAGATGGCCGATCTGATCGCCGCCGCGTTCGCCAAGGTCGAGGCCAACAGCATGAAGGGCGTGCGCGTGGTCTACATCGGCGCTCCGGCCGACAACGCCCGCGTCGAAGCCGTGGTCAAGCCGACCGGCGCCGACTACATCTTCGTCGAAGCCAAGTAAGCCCTGCGCGGGCCGGCGCGCCGATGCGCGCCGGTTCCGCCATCCCGCGCCGCCCGCAACGGGCGGTTGCGCTGCGCAGTTCTGCTGTGTGCCGTGCCACATCGCGGCAGTTGCCCAAGCCGCCTCGCGCGCTGCATTACAGCGTTCCGCGCCCCAGTGCCGCCTTCGCAGGGCCGTCCCGCCCCGATCCGGTAAACTGCCCCGGTCAGTGCCGAAGTGCGCCACATGTCCCTCAAGATCAACGAGCTCTGCGTCAATTGCGACGTCTGCGAGCCGGCCTGCCCGAATCAGGCCATCGCCATGGGCGAGACGATCTACGTGATCGACCCCGCCCGCTGTACCGAATGCGTCGGCCATTTCGACGAGCCGCAGTGCGTGGTGGTGTGCCCGGTGGAGTGCATCGACCCCGACCCGGCCATCCCGGAGACCCACGCCCAGTTGCTGGCCAAGCTGCAGCGCCTGCAGCGCGACCACCCCGAGTTGTACCCACAGGAGCCCCCTGCCGCATGAGAAGCCTCGTCCGCCGTGTCCTGCTGCTCGCCCTGGTCCTGACGCCGTCGGCGTGGGCCGAGGCGCCGGTCGCCGAGGCGACCGCCACCGCCCCGACCGCGCACCCGCCCGGCGCCGCGATCGCCAGCGGCCACCGCCTGGCCACCGAGGCCGGCCTGCAGATCCTGCGCGAGGGCGGCAATGCCTTCGACGCCGCGGTGGCGGTGTCCTCGACGCTGTCGGTGGTCGAACCGATCAGCTCCGGCCTCGGCGGCGGCGGCTTCTTCCTGCTGCACGACGCCAGGACCGGCAAGGACGTGATGCTGGATGCGCGCGAGACCGCGCCGGAATCGGCGACGCCGGCCGCGTTCCTGGACGCCAAGGGCGAGCTGGACCGCGATCGCTCGATCAACGGCCCGTGGTCGGCCGGCATCCCCGGGCTGCCGGCGGCGCTGGTGGAACTGGCGACCAAGCACGGCCGGCTGCCGCTGCGGCAGTCGCTGGCGCCAGCGATCCGCATCGCCCGCGACGGCTTCCCGGTCTACGCGCGCATGGCCGAGGGCTACCAGTCGCGGCGCAAGGTGATGGAGCGCTATCCCGGCACCCGCGAGGTCTACCTGCGCAACGGCCGGCCGATCGCGGTGGGCGACGTGTTCAAGCAGCCGGAACTGGCCAACACGCTGCAGCTGCTGGCCGACAAGGGCTTCGACGGCTTCTACCGCGGCGCCACCGCCAAGAAGCTGCTGGCCGGCGTGAAGCAGGCCGGCGGGCGCTGGACCGCCGAGGAACTGGCCGGTTACACGGTCAAGGAACGCACGCCGATCCGCTTCGACTACAAGGGCTGGACCATCACCACCGCGCCGCCGCCGTCCTCCGGCGGCATCGCCCTGGCCAGCATGCTGCAGATCCTGGAGGGCTACGACCTCAAGACCATGGACCCGGTGCACCGCGTGCACCTGACCGTGGAGGCGATGCGCCGCGCCTACCGCGACCGCACCTTCTTCCTGGGCGACCCGGATTTCACCCACGTGCCGCAGCGCATCCTGCTCAGCAAGGACTATGCGGTGGGCCTGCGCTCGACGATCAACCCGGACAAGGCCACGCCCAGCGACCTGCTCTCCGGCCAGCCGACGCCGCTGGAAGACGACGAGACCACGCATTTCTCGATCATCGATGGCGAAGGCAACCGCGTCGGCGCCACCCAGACGGTCAACCTGCTGTACGGCTCCGGGCTGATCCCCAAGGGCACCGGCGTGCTGCTCAACAACGAGATGGACGATTTCGCGCTGCGTCCGGGCACGCCCAACGCGTTCGGGGTGATGGGCTACGCGGCCAACGCGCCCAAGCCGGGCAAGCGCCCGCTCAGCTCGATGTCGCCCACCTTCATGGAGAACGCGGACAAGGCCATCGTGCTCGGCACCCCGGGCGGCAGCCGCATCATCACCATGGTGCTGCTCGGCATCCTCGGCTACGACGACGGCCTCACGGCGCAGCAGGTCGCCGCGCTGCCGCGCTACCACCACCAGTGGCTGCCGGACGTGATCGAGGCGGAGACCGGCACCTTCGACGCGGCCACGGCCAAGGGCCTGGAAGCCATGGGACACACGCTCAAGTTGCCCGGCGACACGGCCGAGGACGGCCACGGCTCCAGCCACGTCTGGGGCAACCTGCAGACCGTGGAATGGGACAAGCGCCGCAACGTGCTCAGCGGCGGCAGCGACCCGCGCAACGAAGTCGGCAGCGCCGAAGTGCTGCAACTGACAGCGCCGGCGCGCTGAGCCGCACGTCGCCCGCTTTTGCGAATCCCCAATCCCCAATCCCGAATCCCGAATCCCCGCCATGAAACTCTGGTCCATCCAAGGCAACTCGCAGAAACTCGACGGCGGCGCGATGTTCGGCAACGCGCCCAAGGCGATGTGGCAGCAGTGGGCCGCGCCCGACGACGGCAACCGCATCGCGCTGGCCTGCCGCGCGCTGCTGGCCAGCCCGCTGGCCGGCAAGACGGTGCTGTTCGAGACCGGGATCGGCGCGTTCTTCCCGCCGGCGCTGCGCGAGCGCTACGGCGTGCAGGAGGCGCGGCACGTGCTGCTGGATTCGCTGCAGGACGCCGGCTTCGCCCATACCGACATCGACGTGGTGGTGCTGAGCCATCTTCACTTCGATCATGCCGGCGGGCTGCTGGCCGCGTACCGCGAGGGCGCTGCGCCGGAACTGCTGTTTCCCAACGCGCAGTTCCTGGTCGGCGCGGCGCACTGGCAACGCGCGCTGCACCCGCATCCGCGCGACCGCGCCAGCTTCATCCCGGAACTGCCCGGCCTGCTCGAGGCCAGCGGCCGGCTGGAGCTGGTCGACGGCGAGTATTCGCGTACGCTCGGTGAGGCGGTGCGATTCCGCTTCAGCGACGGCCACACGCCGGGGCTGATGCTGGCCGAGATCGTCGGCCCCGGCCACGGCGAGGATGGCCAGGCACACGGCGGGGTGGCGTTCTGCGCCGACCTGATCCCGGGCCGCTCGTGGGTGCACGTGCCGATCACCATGGGCTACGACCGCAACGCCGAACTGCTGATCGACGAGAAGCGCGCGTTCCTGGAGGACGCGCTGGCGCGCGACGTGCGCCTGTTCTTCACCCACGATCCGGACTGCGCGCTGGCGCAGCTCCAGCGCGATGCCAAGGGCCGTTTCGTCACCGCGCACGAACTGCCGGCGCTGCAGGCGCGCGCACTGGCCGCCTGAGCGCGGCGTTGCGGTTTACCAGCGCAGCGCGGCGTGCGCCGGCACGCCGGTAGCGGTGCCGTCCAGTGCCACCGAAAACCCGATTGTGGTGATGCCGTCGCGGTGCTGCGCGAACACACGCCCGCCGTGCATGCTCGCCACCGCCTTGACGATGGCCAGGCCCAGGCCGTGGCTTTCGCGGCTGTTGGCGCGGGCGGCGTCGCCGCGGTAGAAGCGATCGAACAGGCGCTGCAGATGTTCCGGCGCCAGCGCCACGCTGGGATTGGAGAAGGCGATCAGCGCCTCGCCGCCGCGCTGCGCGATCTCCACCACGATCGGCGCGTGACCGGCCGAGTGCTGGATGGCGTTATGCAGCAGGTTGGACAGCGCGCGACGCAGTAGCGACTTCTCGACCGGCACCACCACGTCGCCGCGCACCTCCACCTGCAGGCCGGCCTCGTCCAGCAGCACCTCGAAGAACTCCACGGTCTTGCCGACTTCCTCGGCCAGCGAGGCGTCCTCGCACTGGCGCGCGCGCTGGCCCTGCTCGGCGCGGGCCAGGAACAGCATGTCGGCGACGATCGCGCGCAGCCGTTCCAGTTCCTCCAGGTTCGACTGCAGTACCTGGCGCAACTGTTGCGCGTCGCGGTGGCGGGTCAGCGCCACCTGGGTCTGGCCGATCAGGCTGGCCAGCGGCGTGCGCAGTTCGTGGGCGACGTCGGCATTGAAGCTTTCCTGCTGCGCATAGGCCGCATCGAGCCGGTCGAAGGCCGCGTTCAACGAGGCACCCAGGTCTTCCAGTTCGCGCGGCAGCCGCGGCAGGTCCAGGCGCCGCCGGTCGTGCGGGCCGATGCGTTGGGCATCGGCCGACAGCCGCTGCACCGGGCGCAAGCCGAGCTTGGCGGTCCAGTAGCCCAGCGCGCCGACCAGCGCGGTGCCGGCCAGCGTGACCAGCGCCAGGGCGATGTCGAAGCGGCGCCGGGTCAGCGCGAACGGTGTGCTGTCCATCGCCGCGATCAGCTGCACCGGCGGGCGCACCGGCGTGGCCGGCAGTGTTTGGCCGATGGCCTGCCACGATAGCGGCTGCGCGTCGGCGATGCCCAGCGCCTGCGGATCGCCGATGCGCACCAGGCCGCTGCGGCCGCGCGTGGCCGCCGCCATCGCCTCGGCGCCGCGCCCGTAGCGGAGCGCCGGATCCTCGCTCCACAGCCAGAAGCGCAGGTCCGGCGCGCTGGAAAGGCTGGCCAGGCGGGTGCGCGCATGCGCCGCCAGCTCCGGCGAGCGGCTGTTGACCAGCATGTACCGCACCGCGTCCATGTGCGAGCGCAGTTCCTCGCGCTGGTGCCGGCGCAGTTCGTGCTCCAGCACCTGATGCAGCACCAGCCCGATCAGGGCGAAGCCGAGCAGCGCGGTGGCCGCGAACAGGCCGGCCAGGCGCAGCGCGATCGAGGGCCGCGCCGGCGCGCTCACCCGCTCGCGTCCTCGCGTTCTTCCAGCACGTAGCCCATGCCGCGCACGGTGTGCAGCAGCGGGGCGTCGAACGGCACGTCGATCTTGGCGCGCAGGCGCTTGATCGCCACTTCCACCACGTTGGTGTTGCTGTCGAAGTTCATGTCCCAGACCATCTCGGCGATCGCGGTCTTGGACAGGATCTCGCCCTGGTGTCGGGCCAGGGCCGCCAGCAGCGCGAACTCCTTGGCGGTCAGGTCCAGCCGCTGCCGCCCGCGCATGGCCTTGCGGCTGATCATGTCGATCTGCAGCTCGCCCACGCGCAGCAGCGTGCTCTCCTGGGCGCGGCCGCGCCGTGCCAGCACCTGCAGCCGCGCCAGCAGTTCGATGAAGGAGAACGGCTTGATCAGGTAGTCGTCGGCGCCCTCGCGCAGGCCCTTGACCCGGTCCTCCACGCTGTCGCGCGCGGTGAGCATGATCACCGGCGTGCTCTTCACCGAACGCAGCGAGCGCAGGATGGCGAAGCCGTCCAGGCCCGGCAGCATCGCGTCGAGCACGATCACGTCGAAGTCGTAGTGCAGGGCCAGGTGCTGGCCGTCGATGCCGTCGTAGGCCACGTCGACCGTGCAGCCCTGTTCGCTCAGTCCCTGCTGCAGGTAGTCGGCGGTCTTGCGCTCGTCCTCGACGATCAGCACCTTCATGGCTGCAGCGCCTCCGGCGCGGCGGTGCGTGCGCGACGTGCCTGGCGCCGCTGCAGGTACCAGCCGTGCAGGCGGTCCAGGTACAGGTACACGATCGGCGTACTGAACAGGGTCAGCAGTTGCGACAGCAGCAGCCCGCCGACCATCGCATAGCCCAGCGGCCGCCGCAGTTCCGACCCGGCGCCGTGGCCGAGCATTAGCGGCAGGCCGCCGAGCAGTGCGCACAGGGTGGTCATCATGATCGGCCGGAAGCGCATCAGGCAGGCCTCGAAGATCGCATCGCGCGAGGACAGCCCGCGTTCGCGTTCGGCATGCAGGGCGAAGTCCACCATCATGATCCCGTTCTTCTTGACGATGCCGATCAGCAGGATGATGCCGATCATCGCGATCACGCTCAAGTCGTAGCCGCCGGCCATCAGGATCAGCAGCGCGCCGACGCCGGCCGAGGGCAGGGTGGAGAGGATGGTCAGCGGGTGGATGTAGCTCTCGTAGAGCAGGCCGAGCACGATGTAGACCGCGATCAACGCCGCCAGGATCAGGTACGGCTGGGTGCGCAGCGAGGCGCTGAACGCCTGCGCCGTGCCCTGGAAGCTGCCGCTGAGCGTGGCCGGCACCCGCAGCTGCGCCTGGGCCTGCTGGATCGCGTCCACCGCATCGCCCAGTGCCGCGCCCGGCGCCAGGTTGAAGGAGATGGTCACCGCCGGGAACTGGCCCTGGTGGCTCACCGACAGGTAGCCGGTCTTGCTGGTGTCGAGCGTGGCGAAGGTGGACAGCGGCACCTGCTTGCCGGTCAACGGCGAGGTCAGGTACAGCCGCTGGAACAGCGACGGATCGCCCTGCAGCGCCGGCGTCACTTCCAGCACCACGTGGTAGCTGTTGAGCTGGGTGAAGTACTGCGCGACCTGGCGCTGGCCGATGGCGTCGTTGATGGTGGCGTCGATCTGCTGCGGGGTGATGCCGAAGCTGGCTGCGCGCTGGCGGTCGATGGTCAGGCTGGCGATCGGCGCGGCGTTCTGCTGGTCGGAGGCCACGTCGGTCAGTTGCGGCAGCGCCCGAAATGCCTTCAGCAGCTTCGGTGCCCAGGTGTTGAGCTCGTCGAGGTTGGCGTCGGTCAGGGTGTATTGGTACTGGGTGCGGGCCAGGCGGCCGCCGACGTTGATGTCCTGCCCGGCCTGCATGAACAGAGTGACGCCCTGCACGTGCGCCAGGCGCTTGCGCAGCCGCGCGATCACCTGGTCGGCGCTGGCGATGCGGCCTGCGTCCTTGGGCTTGAGCGCGATCGAGAAGGTCCCGGAGTTGAAGGTGCTGGCGCCGGTCTGCATGCCGAAGGACAGCACGTCCTGGTCGCGGCGGATGATGTCGGCCAGTTGCAGCATGCGCGTGCGCATCGCCGCCGAGGACGAATCCTGCGCCGAATCGGCGGTGCCGGAGATGAAGCCGGTGTCCTGCTGCGGGAAGAAGCCCTTGGGCATCACCACGAACAGCGCCACGCTGGTGGCCACGGTCAGCAGGAAGCTGGCCAGGGTCAGCCGCGGATGCCGCAGCACCGTCTCCAGGCCGCGCCGGTAGGCCGCCAGCATCGCATCGAAGCCGCGCTCGAACGCGCGCGCCAGGCGTCCCTGCGCCTGCTCGGCGTGCGGCTTGAGCAGGCGCGCGCACAGCATCGGGGTCAGGGTCAGCGACACCAGCAACGACACCAGGATGGTCAGGCTCACGGTCACCGCGAACTCGCGGAACAGCCGGCCGACGATGCCGCCCATCAGCAGCAACGGGATGAACACCGCCACCAGCGACACCGAGATCGAGACCAGGGTGAAGCCGATCTCGGCCGCGCCCTGCAGTGCCGCCTGCAGCGGCGCCATGCCGTCCTCGATGTGTCGGTAGATGTTCTCCAGCATCACGATGGCATCGTCCACCACGAAGCCGACGGCGATGGTCAGGCCCATCAGCGACAGGTTGTCCAGGCTGTAGCCGAGCACGTACATCAGCGCGGCGGTGCCGAGGATCGCCAGCGGCACGGTCAGGCTCGGGATCAGGGTGACCACCGCGCTGCGCAGGAACACGAAGATCACCGCCACCACCAGCACGATCGACAGCAGCAGGGTGAACTCCACGTCCCTGACCGAGGCGCGGATGTTCTGCGTGCGGTCGGCGAGGATCTTGACGCTGACGCTGGGCGGGATCGACGCCATCAGCCTGGGCAGCGCGGCCTTGACCTGGTCCACCGTGTCGATGACGTTGGCGCCGGGCTGCTTGGTGATGGCGATCATGATCGCGCGGCCGTCGACGATGCCGCTGTCGGCCGGCGCGGCGGCGCCGGCGAAGCCCCACGCGGCGATCTTGGCGTTCTCCGGCCCGTCCACCGCGGTGCCGATGTCGCGCACGCGGATCGGCGCGCCGTTGCGCCAGGCCAGCACCGCGTCGTTCCAGGCCTGGCTCTGCAGCAGCTGATCGTTGGTGGAGACAGTGAAGGCCTGGCGCGCGCCATCGATCGAGCCGGTGGCCGCGTTCACCGTGGTGGTGGCGATCACCGAGCGGATGTCCTCCAGGCTCAGGCCAAGCGCCGCCAGCTTGGCCGGATCCACCTGCACGCGCACCGCCGGCTTCTGCGCACCGTACAGGTTGACCAGGCCCACCCCGGAGATGCGCGAGATCTGCTGCGCGAGCACGTTGTCGGCGTAGTCGTTGACCTGGGTCAGCGGCAACACCCGCGATTGCACCGCCAGGATCAGCGACGCCGATTCGGCCGGGTTGATCTTGCGGAAGCTCGGCGCGCTCGGCAGCGCGCTCGGCAATTGCCCGGACGCGGCGTTGATCGCGGTCTGCACATCGAGCGCGGCAGCGTCGATGTTGCGGTCCAGGTCGAACTGCAGCGTCACCTGGGTCGAGCCGAGCGCGCTGGTCGAAGTCATCTGGCTCAGGCCCGGAATCAGCGACAGCTGCCGCTCCAGCGGCTGCGCCACGTTCGAGGCCATGGTCTGCGGGCTGGCGCCGGGCAGGCTGGCCGAGACCTGGATGGTGGGGAAATCGACCTGCGGCAGCGGCGCCACCGGCAGCAGCGGCCAGGCCACCAGGCCCAGCAACAGCAACGCCATGGCCAGCAGCGAGGTGCCGATCGGGCGTTTGATGAAGGCGGCCGAGACGCTCACGCGTGCGCTCCCGCCGCGGCGGGCTTGGCGTGCTTGGCCGGCTTGGCTTCCACCACTTTCGCCCCCGGGTGCAGGCGGTATTGCCCATCGACCACCACGCGCTGGCCGGCCTGCAGGCCCTGGCCGATCACGCTCTCGCCATCGGCATCGTCCAGTACCTGCACCGGCTGGTCGCGCACGCTGCCGTCGTTGCCGACCACGTATACGAACTCGCCGTCCTGGCTGCGCTGCACCGCCGCGCTCGGCACCACCAGCGCGCCGCTGCGCATGCCCAGGGTGATGCGCGCGTCCACCGTCTGCCCCGGCCACAGCGTGTGCCCGGAATTGGGGAAGTGCGCCTTCATCGCGATGGTGCCGGTGCTGGTGTCGATCTGGTTGTTGAGCAGGGCCAGCGTGCCGTGCGCCAGTACCTGTCCGCTGCCGTGCTCGACCGCGTCCACGCCCACGCTGGCCGGCGCGGCC